>CAZTWZ010000026.1:0-7738 GCA_964617835.1 uncultured Candidatus Saccharibacteria bacterium
TTTAATGATAGATTTAAGGCAGGCAAACCCATAGGCATGCACGAGTTTCTTTACCCGGTATTACAGGGTATTGATTCTGTAGCTATAAAGGCGGATGTGGAACTGGGAGGTACGGATCAGCTTTTCAATATGCTTGCCGGCAGAACACTGCAAAAAAAGTCTGGTTTTAAGCCTCAAGATGTTATAACTACGGAACTCATCGAGGGAACCGATGGGAGGAAGATGAGTACGTCATGGGGGAATTGCATATATTTAGAGGATAAGCCAACAGATATGTATGGCAAGATCATGTCGATAAAAGATGAGCTTATTATTAGGTATTTTGTTATGACGACCGATGTTCCAATGGACGAAATAGAAAAATATGAGCAAGCATTGAAAGCAGGCGCTAACCCTAGAGATGTAAAAGCAAAGTTAGCATTTGAGGTTACCAAAAGATATCACAGCGAGAAAGTAGCTGAAAAAGCAGCGCATGAGTTTGAAAAAATATTCAAAAAGAAAGAAAAGCCGACCGAGATGCCTCGGGCTAAGTTCAAAAAAGGGGACAAGCTTGTTGATGTTCTTGTTAGTGCTAAGGTTGTTGATTTTAAATCGGAAGTCCGGCGGCTTATTCAGCAAGGTGGTGTCAGGGTTAATGACAAAGTGATTGGTGATATTAACTATAAGCTGGAAAAGGGAAAGCACGTTATACAAGTTGGGAAAAGACGATTTATAGAATTGTCAGAGAAGTGATCCTGTACTGTCATTTCGAGCAACTTCGCGGAGCGACGAGTCGAGAAATCCCTTAATTTTTAGAAAAAGGGATTCCTCCATTCGCCACTAGCGTGGTATCAGTCGGAATGACAATTTCTAATTATAGATTTCACTAATTATAATCACATGCAATCCATAACGCTTAACACACGAGTATCTGAGCTTCAGGGGGTGGGCTCGGTTTATCAAAAAAAACTGGAAAAACTCGGCATAGATACAGTTGAGGAGCTTCTTTTGTATTTGCCGCGTACGTGGGAAGACTTCTCTAAGATTACAGAAATTGCCAAGGTTCGGGCTCCGGGCTCATATTGCATAGAAGGCAATATATGGAGCATCGGCAACAAACGTTCTCATAGAAGGCGAATGAGTATAACAGAAGCTATCGTTGCCGATAAAACAGGAACGCTTAAAGCTGTATGGTTTAACCAGCCATTTCTAATAAAAAATATGAAACAAGGTGATGAGATACTTTTGGCAGGAAGAGTGGAGAGTGAGTACGGTGTTCAGATAATGAAATCTCCGGCGTATGAAAAAAAATCGGATAAACAAACCCATCTGGGAAAGATAGTGCCAACATACAGAGAAACTGCCGGACTTTCTTCTCGCTGGTTAAGGTATCAGATATCCAAACTTATAAAGATAATTTATTCTTTCAAAGAGTATTTACCGGCAGAGGTGATAAAGAATCAAGACCTCATAAGCTATTCTGCGATGATTCGCCAGCTTCACTTTCCTGATAACTCGTATCAGCTGGAAAAAGCGCTGGATCGATTAGAATTTGATGAAATGTTTCTTCTTCAGCTTGCCGTTAAAAACCAGAGAAAGAATCTGGATAAAAACAGGGCAATATCGTTAAGGTTTAATGAAGAGTTGTCCAGGGAATTTGTAAAAAATCTTGGCTTCACTCTTACGGGCGCGCAAAAAAAGGCAACATGGGAGATTATTAAAGACATGGAAAAACCAACACCCATGAACCGGCTTCTAGAAGGTGATGTTGGTTCGGGGAAAACGGTAGTAGCGGCAATGGCGATGCTGATGGTAGCATCAGATGGATTTCAAACGACATTTTTGGCGCCAACGGAAATTCTTGCTAAACAGCACCTTAAATCCCTAAAAAAAATGCTGGAACCTTTCGAGATTACAGTTGCGATGCTGACAGGCAAGACAAAGAAAGCCGAAAAAAATCAGATTCTGAAAAAAGTTAAGGAGGGGGATATACAAGTTTTGGTTGGTACACATGCAGTGCTTAAAGATGATCTGGAGTTTTGGAATCTCGCATTTGTTATCGTGGATGAACAGCATAGGTTTGGTGTAGAGCAACGTGCGAAGTTGCGCCAGAAAAGCGGGCACAAAGGCACTATGCCTCACTTTCTCTCTATGTCGGCCACACCTATTCCCAGGACTCTCACGTTAAGCGTATATGGTGATCTTGATATTTCTGTGATTGATGAAATGCCGCCGGGCAGGAAAAAAGTGGCAACATTTGTTATCCCGCCGGAAAAGAAAGAAGATTCATATGAGTTTATCAGGAGAACCGTGAAAAAGGGCAGGCAGGTCTTCGTTATTTGTCCGCTCATTGACGATAGTGAGACAATGGAGCAAAAAAGCGTGACAACAGAGTATGAAAGGCTTTCTCAAATGGTCTTTACTGACCTTAAGATTGCCATGATTCACGGGAAGATGAGATCGGAAGAAAGAGATAGAATAATGAATGACTTCGCCGGGGTGCAGAGGGTGGCACCCTCTGCAGGCAGAGCAGGCGGAGGGTGCCACCCTCTGCAGGGGAAAATTGATATTCTTATATCTACTTCACTTGTTGAAGTGGGTGTGGATGTGCCGAATGCGACAATAATGATAATAGAAGGGGCAGACAGGTTTGGCTTGGCACAGCTACATCAGTTTCGCGGTCGGGTAGGAAGAGGAAGATATCAGTCGTACTGCTTTCTTTTCACGGACAATAAGTCCGAAACGGTTCAGAAACGCTTGGATGCTATAACGAAAACGAATAATGGATTTGAAATAGCCGAGAAAGATCTGGAGATTCGCGGACCGGGGGAAGTGCTTGGTGAAAGACAGAGCGGACTTCCTGACATTAATACAAAAAACTTAATGAATGTGAAACTAATCAAGCGCACAAAAACCGAAGCCAAAAACTTCCTGAATAAAAATGATGTGAAAGATTTCCCATTACTTAAAGAGAAGATCAAAAAATACGACGGCATCGCAAATTTAGAATAATTTTCTCTAAAGAGGGTCGGACCGTGTATTTCGTAGGTTCTGTATCTCACAGAGTCCGACCCTCAAAACAAAAAAAGAATCTCAAAAAAATGTCACATCTTTTTGCTATCGCACTAACTTGTGACATTTTCTGTCATTCTGAACTTGATTCAGAATCCATGCTTTTTTATATAGATTCCGTGTCAAGCACGGAATGACAGGTGGGTTTTTTCTTGTCATTCTGAACTGGACTTAAGAATCTATATAATCAACAAAGTCCTTATAAAAAAGGGAATTTTGGGGTATAATTAAGTTTATGAAAGACTTGGGATTAAAAGTTAAATATGGCTTTCTTAATGTAAAATTTGAAGTCATAACTTTTCTAGTGACTGTTATGTTAGCATTTGGTGCTTTCTATTTTTTTAATAATCCTAATGAGAATTTGACTGCATCAATCCTTATTGGTTTTGTGGGTCTATTAGTAATAATTTTCCTTAGGGCTAGAGATAGGGAGTTCTATTTCATTTCACTAAGTAGGGCAAAAGATAAAAAGTATTGGACGGGACAAGGGCATTTTGAATATTCTGATTCACAAAAAAGTTTTGCTATTACTAACTCTTTTGCAGGATTTATTTATACGAGAACATTTTCTTGGGCTGATTATAATCTTAACTTTAATTTTAAAATTTTACATTCTTGCTTGGGGGTAATTGTTAGAGCAGTAAATCTTTCAAATTGTGTTATGTTACAAATCGGTGAAAAAGGAATTAGGCCTCATGTTTTTATTAATGGAGGTTACCTTGTATGGGAGATTCCAAAATCAAGTCTGTCCTACAAAAAATCAATAATAAAAGACCAATGGTATAAATGTTCAATAATTTGTGAGAATAAGACAATTTTTATAAAAATTTGCACAGATAAGGAAGTCATTTGCGACAAGGCCTGGGAGATACCAGATGGAAAGATGGAATTCTTATTTAAAAAAGATGATAATAATAAAAGCCCTATTGCCATACCTTTTCCTATTAATCTAGAACATGGGACCCTTGGAGTACGCAATTGGGGGAATGAAAAAGCTTTAGTTAAAAATGTATTGATCAAAAAAATTTAATGGGAGAATAAAAAATGAACCAGCAACCGCAACAACAAATACAAATCAAGGCCGATGATCAGACGGCGAAGGGAGTGTATTCTAATAACATGATGATTGCTCATACCAAAGAAGAGTTTGTAATGGATTTTTTAAATGTTTTTCCGCCGCAAGGAGCGCTTGTGTCCCGTGTCTTTACAAGTCCCGGGCATGCTAAGAGAGTAGTAAAAGCGCTTGAGGATAATATCAAAAAGTATGAAAAGCAATTTGGGAAGATAGAGGAGTCAGAAGCTCCCGAGGGTGATATCGGCTTCAAGACTAAATAATATATTCTAACATTCTTGAGAATGTTAGAATGTTGTTTCCCCATATATTAAGGAGGCAAAATGGCAGAGATAGGTACAGCTCAAAGATTTCGCGCTTCTCATGGCAAGAATAATCATGAGCATGATTTTAAGGTTGTGGTGGTATTGGCTGGACCAGTTAATAAGGATTCTGGATATATTAAGGGAGTTGATCTCCATGATCTTATTGGTCAGTTAAAGGAAACTTTATCTGTTCTTGAAAATAAAAACCTAAATAATATTCTTAAGAAGGACGGCTTCAAATCTTCTGGCATGGAATCCATAGCTACTTATATTCTAAAAAGATTATTACCGGGATTTCCTTCTCTAAAGCTTGTAAAAGTTTGGGAGACTGATGATAGGTACGTGATAATTTATCCAGAGGATATTGAGCATGTCTAAAGATTTTGGTGTTACAAGAGAAGAGGCGGTTAAACTAGTAAATGAATATGCTGAGGAGAGATCTAAGCAGCATATGTTATTTGTTGAAGGGGCGATGCGGGAGATAGCAAAACATCTGGGTGAAGATGAGGAAGCCTGGGGCTTGGCAGGGCTTTTACATGACATTGACTATGACATAGTGACTGAAAAAGAAAAAGAGCATTGCGGGGAAAAGACGCAGGAGATACTGGAAAAGGCGGGAGTGAATGAGAAGTACATTTATGACATTCGCGCGCATAATGATTTTCAGAATCTGAAAAGAGAAACAAAACTGGCAAAGGCGCTATACGCAGTTGACGGTCTGACGGGAATCATCTTCGCAGCATCACTAGTTCGTCCGGATAAGGACTTACAGCAGGTAAAGGTCAAGTCGGTAAAGAAAAAGCTGAAAGATAAAAGATTTGCCGCCAATGTAAACAGGGATACTATCCGAACATGCGAATCGGAACTAGATATAGAGCTGGATAAAGTCATTGAACTAGCCCTTGAGGGGATGAAGAAAGTAAGGATATGAAAATATTTTTTTCCTATAGATTCACAGGGGAAGACCCAAAAAAGTTAAAAGGAACCATCAAGGATATTTGTGCAAGCTTAGAACAAACGGGGCATAAAGTATCTTGTTCATTTTGGGATACTGAAAATGGTTTCTTTCAAAAGAATGACTATACAAATAAGCAAATTTTAGAATACGCGTTTCAAGAACTTGATACTTCTGACGCTGTATTTATATTTATTAAATCGGAGGAAAAAAGTGAGGGGATGCTTTTGGAAGTAGGGTATGCTTTGGCAAAAGGCAAGAAATTAGTCTTGGCAATCAAGAAAGATATTCAAACTACTTTTTTAAGGGAACTGGCCGATGAAGTCATAGAATTTGAGAATATTAATCAGTTGAATACTAATTTGAGAAAGAAGCATATATGACGCAGGGAGAAACACCGCATGATGGTGATATAGGCGATCAAGTTGATGATGCTCTGAAAGAACGGGCATTGCCAGACAATTTGACGCTTATGCAAGATTTATAGATCAGAGAAATGAATATTTAGCAGAGGTAGAAAGAAGACTTGAAGAAAATGGTTTTGAGCCAAAAATTCCAAGAGTTGAATATCTAAATAGCAATCAGTCTCTTGTATATTATAGTGAAGATGGGAGCAGGAGAGTGATTCCAGTCTCAAAACTGGAAAGTTTTTTGGATGGTAAAATTCATTTTTCAGATGAAGAAGAAACAGAGATAAAGAAGTGGTATGAACATAGTGGTTATAAGCTAGGTAAAGACTTAGATATAATTGATAAAAAGATACAAGGTAAGCAGTATGATAATTTAGACGAAGAAGGGGGATTATATGTGCAAGGTCAGGAAATTTTAAATATAATCAAAGATCCAGTGAAGATGAAGGAAAGGAAAATGAAAGAGTTAGGATATCGGTTTGGTGAAGATGAGAAAGAAAGGCAAGAACTTTTGTATAAAATACTATTTGAGAAGGATTAAATAAAAGGAGGAATATAGATGGCGAAAGTTGATATTTTAATAAAAGGCTATAATAAGGAAATCAGTGATGATTTTCATGAATATGCCTCCACTTGCACTTTAGTTCGGGATGGAGATATAAACATGGTGGTAGATCCGGGGACACATAAGTCGCCAGATTTGTATGAAAAGGCGCTAGAGAAGTTTGGATTAAAGATGGGGGATATTACTCATGTTTTTACTACTCATGAACACTTAGATCATAGTCGTGATAGGGCACTTTTTGTGAATGCCACTGTTGTTGATGGGTGGGGCTATCATAAAGGCAATGGTCATGAGTTTCATGAAGAGGAGGAGTTTGAGATTAGTTCGGGAATAAAGAGAATCGCCACTCCCGGACATCAGGGAGATATTCACGCCTCGCTTCTAGTAGAGACAGATGCGGGGGTGGTGTGTGTAGCCGGGGATGTCTGGTGGAACGAAGATTTTACGCCTAAGAAGGACCCTTATGCCGCAGATCAGGAAGATTTGGAAAAAAGCAGGAAAAAAGTTTTGAAAGCTGCTGACTATATCATTCCTGGACACGGAGGGATGGTAAAGAATCCGAAGAAGAACGGATAGGGAATCTATCTTGTCATTCCGATTGACTTCCCGAAGGGACGAATAGAGGAATCCCTTTCTCTTATTGAAAAAAGCAATGGACCAAGGGCAAGGGATTTCTCTGCTTACTCCGAAGGACTTCGGAGTGTCGGTCGAAATGACAGTGAAAATTGAGATTAGTGAGCTGCTGAAATAATAAATCTTTGTTATACTAAGTTTATGAAGCAAGATGATGAAAAAAATAAGAAGCAGAGGATTTATAATAATATCGGCATTCTTTTGGTAATTGGCATTATAGGTGGAACGGGACTTTTGCTTGTGAAAAATTCAGGTGATAAAGAACCGATAAAGATTACGGAGCCGAGTGCAGAGGTAAAAGGTGAGCAGACAGATTCTGGGCAAGCCAGAATGACGGCAAAAGTGAATATTAATACTGCTACACTCGAGGAACTGAATAAACTGGATGGCATCGGTCCTGCCACTGCGCAGAAAATAATAGATTATCGCGAAGCAAACGGACTATTTAAGAAACCAGAAGATATAATGAACGTTTCCGGAATAGGAGAGGGAAAGTTTGGGAATATTGAGGATAAAATAGGGATATAAATATTAGTTATGGGAATGAAAGTGTATCTAGTAGCAGTTAGAGAAAGGAATGAAGATAAAGTCCTTGATGTTTTAAATAGTTACTATAATCAGTATGGTTTGTCTATTGTTGAGGAAAGAATTGCGGGACGTCCAAAGAGTAAATATATCAACAAGAATAAATCGGTCTAATGGAACTTTTTGGGTGGCTGCTTCTCTCTAAATAATAAATAGAATATT
>CAZTWZ010000027.1:0-7334 GCA_964617835.1 uncultured Candidatus Saccharibacteria bacterium
TTTTCAGGAATTTTTTTTTCAAGCAATATAAGCGGCAAACCAAACTCAGTGTTATATCCCTCTTCGGGTGATAACACATTATACTTTTTACTTAATACCAAACTGACCGCTTTTTTTGTAGAAGTTTTGCCAACACTTCCTGTTATAGCTACGGCCTTATAACCATTCCTGGCAATCGCTAACTTGGCAGAAAACTTTAATATCTTTTGCGTTATTTTTTTCATTATTATTTCTCCGTTGGCGGTATTTGATAATAGTTGAGCAGATTTTGCAAGACTTCTCCCACTATAGGGGCTGCTGTACTTTCTGCCCAGTTAACCCCTTTTGGCTCATCAATTTTAGCTAACACTACAAACCTGGGATTGTCAGCAGGAGCAAACCCGATAAAAGAGCCTATATTTTTCCCGCTCGCATACCCTCCCTGTGGGTCGGGCACCTGAGCAGTACCGGTCTTTCCGGCAATTTTATAACCTTTAACCTTTGCCTGGCCTCCATGCCCTCTTTCAACTACGCTTACCATCATTGCGGTCAGTTTAGCTGCGGCTTCTGGAGATATTACCTGTCTTATTTCTTCCGGTTCGTATTGCTCTATAATCTGTCCGTCTTTCATTCTTGCTTTCGTCAGGTGAGGCTTCATAAGTTTACCATCATTTGCAACAACGGCAAAGTCCATTATCATCTGCAGAGGTGTCGCGGAAATACTCTGGCCAAAACTCATAGTGGCATAGGTGTGCTCATTTACTTCCGATGGCTTATATACTTTCCCCTTGCCTTCGGTTCCATCGGGGACCTCTATTCCCGTGATTACTCCCAAACCAAATTTCATCAGGTAATCATAAAATAAATCTTTTCCCATAAGTCTTTGGGCATAGGTAGAACCGGTATTTAACGATTTTTCCAGAACCTGAGTCATAGTCACTTCGCCGTGAGCTTTAAGGTCTGAGTTTCTGATAGTAAACCCTCCGAGAGTTACCGAGCCTGTATCTGTAAATTTTGTATCAGGTTCAATTTTGCCTGAATCTAGAGCGGCTGCTAATGTCAGAACCTTAAAAATAGATCCCGGTTCGTAAACATCACTAATAGCGGAATTTTTGAATAAACTATAATCCTTGACGTCATTATAATTATTTGGGTCGTATGTGGGAGCATTTGCCATTGCAATGATAGCGCCTGTTCTAGGATCCATCACAATTACTGTGCCCTTTTTTGCATGATACTTTTTCACAGAATCTTCCAGAATCAGTTCCGCCTGCGCCTGAATATCACGGTTAATAGTCAAGACAACGTCCTCACCATCTTTTGCGTCAACGGATACATCTCTTCCGGTTAAAATCTTATTCCCGAGAGAATCCGATTCCGCTTTATAAAGTCCGGGTGTCCCTTTTAGTTCTTTATTAAAGTACTGCTCTATGCCGCCGGCGCCGTTACCATCTCCGTCCACATATCCCAAGGTTTGGCTTGCGAGCTCTTTCTCGGGATAAACCCTCCAATATTCAGGTTCCAGGCCTATCGCTCTATCTTCAAGGTTTTTTATCTTTTCAGATTCCTCCTCTGTAAGTTTGCGCTTAATAGGTATATATCTCTTGGAATCTGATGTATTGAATTTATCAATGATTTCTTTCTTTGGGATACCAAGAACATTAGATAAATCTTCGGCAGTTTTTCCCTGGTTTTCACTGTTTACAAGATCAACAAATACTTTATAAAGCTTAATATTGGCAGCTAAAGGATACAGCTCGCCATTTACATCTTTTACATAGATGTTTCCCCTCTTTGGCCGAACTTCGTTTTCAGACCAATGCTGACTTTTCGCCGCATCTGCATATCTTCCATTTTCTATTATTTGCAGCCTGAAGAGACGAAACAACACAAAAACACTTATAATGACAACCAAAAAGAATAAATATTTTGTTCTTCTTTTCTGCAGCTGAATGTCGTTATGGCTTATCATCACTGTAGTTACGTTTTATACAACTGCCATATCCTTACCGATTTACAGCAACACCTGTTGAAGAGTTGACATAGTTGACTTTCTTTGTCGGAACCATATTAGTTTTTGAAACATCTTTTTGTATTTCCTGAATAGATTGCAGTCTCGCTGCCTCTACTTCCAGTCTCTGTTTTTCATCGCTAAGTTCTTGCTTCCTTTTTTCAAGCTTGGCAATATCATCTCCCCTCATAGTCATCTGGTTGGTCTGAGATAAAAGAAATATACAGAGAGGCAAAATAACAAACACGGCCATAAAGCCAATGGTCATTTTCCCCATTTTAAACGGGGTTTTATATTTTTTATTAAATATTTTCTTTTTCTTTCTGTTCCTCATCTTTCTATCCTTCCTTTCTTTGTAAATTCTGAATTATTACCTGTGAGTTAATTCCCCCTCCTTTAAGTTGCTTGCTTGATAGCTCTTATTTATTCTTTTATTTCTAATTTTCTGTATGCCTATGTACCTAATCAGCTAACTTCTCTATTACTCTCAGTTTTGCGCTCCTCGCCCTTGGGTTATCCCTAATCTCCTCTTCACCCGGTATGATCGGTTTTTTGGTAACTGTTCTGACTTTTGGCTTATGACCGCACTGACATACCGGAAAATCGGGCGGACAAATACATTCTTTTGCTATATCCCGGAAATAATTCTTCACTATCCTATCCTCTAAAGAGTGAAATGTTATAACCGCCAGCCTCCCTTTGGGCGCCAAAACTTCTACCGCCTGAGGTAAAAACTTTTTTAAGTTTTCAAGTTCGTTATTTACCTCTATCCGAAGCGCCTGAAATATTCTGGTAGCCGGATGTGTTTTGCGTCCTTTTAAGCTCTTTTTTTCATAAACACCTCCTACTAGCTTTGCCAGATCTAGCGTGGTCTCTATGGGCTTCTCTGTGCGCCTTCTGGCTATTTCCCGGGCTATTGTCTTTGATAGCCTTTCTTCACCATATTTACTGAAAATATTAGCCAGATCATGCTCGCTATAGCTATTTACCGCTTCAGCTGCGGTGAGCTCCCGATTCTTATCCATTCTCATATCCAGCGGTCCGGCTTTTTTGAACGAAAATCCCCTCTTTTCCTTGTCAAGCTGATAAGAAGAAACTCCGATATCGGCCAAGATACCATTAGCATTTTCAAATCCATTTTCCCTGGCTAATCGTTTAATTTCACTAAAATTTCCTTTTGCCAGGATTAGGTTGGGATGATATGGCTTCAGATTGGCCTCCAGCCAATCTATAGCTTCTTTATCCTGATCAATCCCCAATAATCTGCCTTTGCTTGAGATTTTTTTTAAAATCTCAAGAGAATGTCCCCCAAAGCCGATAGTTGAATCTATAAAGACTTGTCCAGGCTCTGGACTTAGAAACTGGATAACTTCTTGTAAAAGTACACTCTTATGTCTGATTTCTTCCATTTTTTCAGTGATTATCCGCGAATTATCCGCGGTTTTCTGTGTCAATAAATTACTATGTCTTTTCCATAAGTATCCAGCAGTAAATCAAAGTTGATAGAACTTTTTAGGTTCTTATTTTTATTTTTGTTTTTGTTAGAACAAAAAAGCAGGATTTTATTGGGCTTAAATTTTTGAGAACAAGAACTTAAGTGTAAGTCCTTAAATTTAAGAGATGGATGTTGTTTTTACCCTAGGTGCCTGATTACTGCCGGATATTTACGGAAAACCTATTATTTAATTTTTAAGGTGCCTACATTTCAAACGAATCAAGCCGTTCTGCTATTTGCCCTGCATCTTTCTCTGTCTTTGACTGATACTCTTCCCATTCTTTTATGTCCCAAACCTCTATTCTTGAATAAACTCCTACTACAATCACATTTGTCTTCAGATTTGCAAATTCTCTCAAGTTTTGCGGTATGTTTACTCTTCCCTGCCTGTCAAGCTTGCAGTCGCTTGCTCCGGCTAACATCATCCTTGAAAACGCTCGCGCGTTCTCTTTGGTATATGGCATTTTGGAGATATCTGATGCTATGCGATCCCACTCTTCCTTTGTATAAACTACAAGGGCGTTATCCAGTCCTTTCGTAACAACTACACCATCGGAAAGCTTACCCCGAAACTTTGCCGGTAGAGCCAGTCTGCCCTTTTCATCTATATTGTGTTTGTATTCCCCGATAAACATATTAATCCCCACTTTTCACCACTTTCACCCATTTTACCCCACTTGTTATCATATTGTAAAGACTTTTTTTACTCTTGCTTCCACCTGGTATTCATAGTTGATTTTGAGCACGGAAATAACCCGTTTAGATAAAAACAAGCACAAATTGAAGTATCTTTTCCACAAATCAAAAAAGAACGGATGGATTTTCCGTCTTTTTTGTATACTAGTTTTCCACAGGTGTTTTGTGGTTGTTATATTAATTCCACCTAAATTTTAATAAATGGGATGAGTCCAAAATATTCTTGTAAAATAATCGCTAGAACAGAGAAAAATAAAGGCAACCAATCCAGAAAATGTTTCATTTTCTTGGTGGATAGCTCCTTACTAAATGTTTTTTTCATAAACCTGTTAATGCCTACTGCCACAAAGCTGGTTTCTGTGTCACCATACTGCGCTATCGAAACAACACATGCTTTAAGGATTAGGAGTTGAGCCCAATATATAATTGACCCAAGCACTACCAACCTCCAATCAAGCCAGAATGGCGACGTGTAAGCAAATAATATAAATACTAAGTGTACTATTGTAAGTGTTTTTTCTTTCATAAACAGTGTTTTAAACTGTTATCTTTATCCCCGGCCCCATTGTCGTTGCCAATGTAACCGAACGAATATAAGTTCCTTTTACACCAGATGGTTTAGCGTGCTTTATGGCATCCATAAATGCATTGTAGTTATTCTCTAGCTTTTTTTCATCAAATGATACTTTACCTATAACTTGATGGATTATACCATCCTTATCAACTCTGAACTCTACCATGCCTGTCTTAAGTCCCTTCACAACTTTACCAACATCTGGTGTTACAGTTCCTGCTTTTGGATTGGGCATTAGACCTTTTGTGCCAAGAATCTTGCCTAACTTACCGACCTTGGACATCATATCAGGAGTAGCAACGAGAACATCAAAATCTAACTTTCCTTTTCCAATCTCTGCAATTAATGAGTCACTTCCAACTTTTTCCGCGCCGGCATCACGAGCTTCTTTTTCCTTATCCGGTCCGCAGATTACAGCCACTTTTTTCTGTTTCCCTGTTCCTTCAGGTAAAGTAACTGTCCCGCGAACTTGCTGATCAGAGGCAGATGGATCCACACCAAGCCGAACATGTATTTCAACTGATGAATCAAACTTGGTAGTAGAGGTTTTTTTAATAAGCTTTATACCTTCTTCAAGTGTATAACGAGTATCTCTATCAACCAAAGCAGACACTTCACGATATTTTTTAGAGTGTGCTTTCTCCTCTTTAGAAAGTTTAACTTTTTCTTTTTTAGACTTCTTATTAGTTGTAGTTTTTTTAGATTTTTTCTTTGTCTTGGTGGTTTTCTTTGCAGACTCTTTTTTTGCCAATTTTTCTATTTCTTTGTTTTTTTGTTCTTCTGTTTCTTTTTCTATAATTTCTTTTTCCTCTTTCTTAGCTTCCTTTTCTATATCTTGTACTTTTTTTTCCTTTTTTGCCATTTTAAATTTCTCCTAGTGGTATTAACGACATTGCGTCTCCCACATCTTATATTTAACTTAGTAACTTACCAACTAAAAAACTTATAAACTATTTCTCTATCTCAACTCCCATACTTCTGGCAGTTCCCGCGATAATCTTTTCTGCTTGTTCTATGGAATTCGCATTTAAGTCTTCCATCTTTGCCTCGGCAACTTTTCTTAGCTGTTGTTTTGTCATTTTTGCCACTTTTTCCTTTTTACTGGAACCTGAGCCTTTTTTGAGATTAATTTCTTTTTTTATGAGCTCTGCTGCCGGAGGTTGCTTTGTGATAAAGTCAAATGTCCTGTCTTCATAAACAGTAATAATAACCGGTAACTTAGTCCCCATTTTATCTTTGGTTTTCTCATTGAATGCATTACAGAAGTCCATGATATTTAGACCATGCTGACCAAGCGCCGGACCAACTGGAGGTGCCGGGTTTGCCTGCCCCGCTATTACCTGGAGCTTAATCTTTGTTTTAATTTTCTTTGCCATTACTTATTACTCCTACCAATTACTAATCATACCTATCTACTAATTCTATTTAAGTTATCTGTTTCCTCATCTTATCAATCCAAAATGCGTACATTAGTATCATTCGTAATTGGTCACACTTAATTTGTATTTAAACCTTTTTAACCTGCAGTGAATCTAGTTCAACCGGTGTCTCACGTCCAAACATATTCACCATAACTCTAACCTTGCCCTTTTCTTCATCTACAAAGTCAACTGAGGCATCAGATCCTTTGAAGGGACCATCATTTATATTCACAAGATCACCTTTTCTAAGATCAATCTTATATTTTGGCTCTTCTACACCCATTCTCTTTTGAATGTTTTTAATCTCTTTTTCGCTGAGCGGAACAGGTGTCGTTCCAGAGCCAATGAACCCTGTCACCTGGGGTGTGTTTCTGACTATATACCATGAATGGTCAGTCACAATCATATTAACCAGCACATATCCCTGGAATATCTTTTTTTCAACAACTCGCCTTTTGCCATTTTTTATTTCTATTGTTTTTTCTTTGGGAACTATAACATCAAATATCAAATCTGTAAGCCCCAGACTCTCCGCTCTATGTTTCAAGTTGTCAGCAACTCTTTCTTCGTAGCCAGAGTAAGTGTGCAGCGCATACCATTTTTTACCTTCTGAATGTTGTTTTGCCATCGTCGCTATACTCCTCTTACTAATTACTAATTTTTCTTAATCTACTAATTCTGCCTATGACTACGAATTCGTATTAATTTGTATTATTTGTAGATTCGTTTGGAATTCGTAATTCGTTATTATTACTTTAAAATAAGCCCCAATACTTTTAGCAGTACATAGTCTACTACACCAAGAAAGAAAGCCACAATCACTGAAACAATGATAACAGCTATTGTCATATTCAAAGTGGTCTTCCTGTCAGGCCAAACGACCTTCAAAAGCTCGTTCTTTGACTCTATCAGGTAGTTGACTGGCTTTTTTGCTTTTTTCATTTCAATTTGTCATTCTGGCTCGCCCAGAATCTATTACTCATTATTCCGTGAATTTCAGTATATTATCTGGTGTAATTCAGTGTTAATCCGTTACGACGCGATTTAAAAAAGCCTTTCGGCTTTTGTACTTACTATGATACTAAATTTAATCATGAATGTCAATCATTTTGCTGAATTCTTTCTAGCGGTAATTTCAAAAGCTTGTCCCTTAGCTCC
>CAZTWZ010000028.1:0-7115 GCA_964617835.1 uncultured Candidatus Saccharibacteria bacterium
AATCTCTGTATGGACGGTAAGATAAGGACAAAGGAGAAGTGCCCCAAGTGTAAGGAAAAGTTTGAGGGTATTCCTTTGCAGTGCTCTACCTGCCTGACCACCCCGAAAAAGTACTTTTTGGACCTGTATGTAAAGGGGCACGGGCGCATTAAGCTCTATTCGGCCAGGAATGGCACCCCTCTCGAAAGTTATCGCGGGGCGCAGAGGGTTATTGAAACCATTCGCTACGCGATAGATCAGCACATATTCGACCCCAAAGAATTCACTGCCTCGGACATCAGGAATTTTCTCTTCGAGAGAAGGGTTGATGAGTGGTACAAAAGCAAGAAGAAGGACGCTGAGAGGGGCAACCTTGCCAAGAGCTACACCAGGGGCATTGACTGTTTTATAAAGCATTATTACAACTCCTTCTTCAAGGGCATGGATGTCAGGGATATACGGTCCTATCACATTCAGCGGTTCTATGACCAGTTACCCTCTGGTAAAAGCCTAAAATATATCTCGAATATCATGAAGGCCCTTGAAAACTTCTTCAACGTCCTTCTTCGGTATGACTACATTGCCAAAAAGCCCGCCTTCCCTGTCATAACCCTTGACCGCACGACCCCCAGATGGGTGGACTACGAGACACAGCTGGAACTCCTCAAGGCGATACCAGAGAAACACAGGCCTATATTCACCTTCCTTGCATTTCAGGGGATTCGTCCGAGCGAAGCGAGGGCGCTCAAGGTTAAAGACGTCAACCTGAAGCATCATACGCTGATAGTTGCGAGGACTTTTTCTGACAGGGTGATAAGGGAGAGGGTAAAGAACAAGGTTGTGAGGCCCCGCCTCATTAACCCGGCTGTACAGCCTTTATTGGAGGAGGTCTGCCGGGACAAACACCCCGAGGCCTTTATATTCACAAATCCCCGGACCAGAAAACCCTATTCGGAAAACGTCCTGAGGAGACTCTGGAATGCCGCCCAAACCAAGGTTGAGATAAAGATTACCCTCTATGAGGCGACAAGGCACTCACTGGCCTCGATAGCGGCAAGCAATGGCGCGCCACTGACCGCCATTAAAGACGTGTTGGGGCATACGGATATCAGAACTACCCTCAAATACGCCCACAACGACCTTGAGAGCCAGCGGGTCGTGTTCCAGGCCCCTCCGCATACGGATAATGTTATTAAGATGAAATAGCCAAGGTACATCTACATGATAGGACCGTCCGCTATAAGAAGGACACTTGCGTTGGACAACACCATTACGTCAAGGCTACCATCAAGTATAAAACGAGGCCGTCTATGCTACAGGACTATAATAAGGTGAATAGAAGGAGTATTATTCTAACTGTTGGTAACCACACGATGCAAAAGATAAATAAGGGATTTTGCAGGAATTAAGTATGGCGTCACCGTAACTGCCCTTGAGGTGGCAAGCCTCGGCGTGGCCATATTTGTCTACACTGTAATCAGTATTTTAGCCTCGTAACAGGCCCGCTAGCAACGTAGTTTCAATGCTCCAATTAATACATTTTTAACCTAATCTTAATCTTAAGAAGATATACTTAAAAATATGCATTCTAAATAAGGAGGCCCGTGTGAGTAAGAAATCAATAACCTCTTCCTTACCACAAGAAACTTCTCAGTTAAAACTTTCCGCCAAAACCAAATCAAAAGTGCTGAAGGCCAAACTAACTGAAATCAATGAGTTTATTCAAAAAAGAAAAGAGTGGGAAAAAGGATTGCATACCTCAAAGACTATCATAAGGTAACTTATGATTATAGATGCACCTTCCCATGGTAGACTTCAAATCCTTAGTACCCATCCACCTTTTTCCTTCTTTAAACTAGCTGAAAAATTTCAAGATTCCTTGCCATTAAAGCGCATTTTTTCCCTCATGCGCAAGCAGAATGTAGCCTCTATAGTTCTAGAAACAATCCGTCCTGATGATGAATTCTTGGAAGAGGTACGAGCATTAGAAAAAAGGCTTTCTAAAAAAATAGTTAAAAACGTAGTTACCCGTATTACGTTTTTTAATATTGATGTTAGTAACCATGGCTTAGATAAAGTAAGTAGTCGGAACTGCTTAGGATCTGCGATTTTTAGAAGGTCTATAACAAAAGACCGTAAAGAAATTCATAACTTATATGAAGCCGCTATTAAGCACCCAAGAATTCTTAATAACTACATTCATTGTTTTTCGACCTTTAAAGTCAGGTGCGGCAATAGGTTTTTTCGCCTTAAAGCAACTTATTTCTGTCAACAAAATGATAAGACTAATGTATGTGCCCATGCAGCACTAAAGATGATATCGCATAATCTACAGAGGGTGAATATTGAGCCCTTTAACTATGAAAAAATTAATAAAGTTCTGGGGATCGACCACCAGTCAAGAAAGCTTGGGAGCGGTGAAGGTCTCTATATACGGGAAGTAACTAAGATTTTAGAAGGTACCGGTTTAAAAATAAAAGGCCACTCATACGACACTGAAAAGGCACCGCCCTATAGCTTTCAACAATTAATTTACTCAGCGGTCGAATCTGGATATCCAGCACTGTTGGCTTTCAGAACAGCTGATGGAGGAGGGCATATCCTGCCTGTTGTCGGGCACACTTTTAATGACGATAACTGGTTGCCAAATGCAGAACAGGATTACTTTCATTTAGGTGACGTAAAGTATCTTAGAAGCACAGCATGGATAAATAACTTTATTATTCATGACGATAATTATGGTGCATTTTACTGTTTACCTATTAGGTTTTTTAAGAATGAGGATTTGATTGCTGTTTTTCAAATTTTTCCTAAAGAGGTAAAAGAAGCCCCAATAGATATAGAACTACAAGCGGCGTGGTGTTTAGAATTTATTGTCAATGTCTTGAAGCCGTTAGAGCATTATTGGCTTAAAAAACTACGAAATTATATAGTGAGCGGTAAACAAATTGTTCGCACATTTTTGATCAAAAAAGACGAATATATTCGATCAATAGCTAATGAAGATATTGAAGGTAATACATTGGAGGAGTACTATATTGATTATTTAAAAGATAACTTACCGGCCACATTCTGGATTTCTGAAATCAGCTTACCGGAACTTTTTCCAACGAACAAGCGAAAGGTCGCGGATATAATAATTGATTCATCCAGAAGTCTTAATAGAGATGATTTCTTCGAAACATTACTCTTTGTCCGGGTTCCAGGTCACATCGTAATCAAAATGCCAGACGAAATTAATGTTTTTTCAACTGTTTCCAAGCACCATGTGCCACTTATCATGAGGCGTGGAATTTAACAAGTTAGATAATCTCACTTTTCATAAAAAGTAACTCGAAAAACAGCATGTATCATTCAGGATGGGTGTAGTAGAGTGAAACCTATCAAAGTTTTAAAGAAGTATAGATAATGGCAATTTGTCCGGACAGAAAAGACCAGCTTGGAGAATCTCCCGGCACCTGCGTAGCCGGCTTATTAAAATACTGCAAATAGAAACAGGCCGTGAACAAAGGCGCCTCCACCACCTCTTAAATCCTCACCCCGCCCCTTTTATCTTCTCCGCAGTCCTCCCCCAAGATATTCCCGCCCCCTATATCTCCATAAGCCTCTAAATAGAACACCCTTGCATGTACGGCAAAACGATGTAAACTTAAATTGTAACCTTACTACCGGATTTGATAAGGGAGGGGTCACATGAGTGATAACGCCAGAGAAGTCAAGAAAAAGGCGGTCCGTTCGAGCCGCCTGGAAGCGCGCATCGATAGCGGGCAAAAGGCATTGATTGAGAGGGCGGCCGCTTTGCAGGGCTGTTCGCTTTCGAACTTTATCATAGCCAGCGCAAGGGAGGCGGCTATAAAGACGATCAAGGAGCATGAGGTGATAAGGCTCGCCGGGCCTGACCGGGAGGCATTCGTTGCGGCACTCATAAACCCGCCCAGGCCGACAAAGAAGATGCGAGAGGCCGCCAGGCGCTACAAGAAAGAGGCCTGCCAGTAGATGCCTTCCCTTATGAGGGACGAATACGCGATTGTACCTCTTGACAGGAAGCACGACCGCCGGGCCTTTTCCTGCGTTAACGTTGCGCTTGAGAGGTATCTGCATGAACAGGCGAGCCAGGATGTAAGGAAGCGGGTTGCAACGGTATTCGTTCTGACCGATGCCCGTGGGAATGCCGTCATAGGTTATTACACGCTTACCTCGGGTAGCGTCGACCTTGTTGAATGGCCCGAGGCGCTGAAGAAGAAACTGCCCCTCTATCCTGTGGTTCCGGTGACGCTGTTGGGACGTCTTGCTCTGGATAAGGGACATCAAGGGAAGGTGCTCGGAGAATATCTACTGATGGACGCGTTATGGCGGTGCTCAACGGTTGCCAGGGAGATCGCCTCATTGGCTATTATCGTTGACGCCATCGACGACAAGGCGCGAAGATTTTATGAGCATTATGGTTTCTGCGCGTTTCCAAAACAGGCTGACAGATTGTTCCTGCATACGCAGACCATACAGGAAATATTCAAACCATGAGAAAACGGAAGCCGTCCCAGGATGAAAGGCACGGCATAAAAACCTGACCGTAGGTCTTCTTCAACGAAAACCGCCCGCACCACGGCGTTCTCATTAAGAAGAGACTGACCCCGTAGGGATAGATTTTCTGTGAGATGTGTGAAGTGGCCGTAGTCAATTCTATATTATGATAAATAGAGCAGCAATAATCCTCAAGTACAAGTTGCCAGCCGTGCAATGGATTAACGAAGCTGATCCTTACCATGACGATCCAGGGATTACGCTCGAATCGGTTAATTCAGATAGAACTGTATATTTGATAATGGATCGAGATGCGGATACCCCGGAAGCAGTTGAGGAGTGGATAAAACTGAATTATGAACTGCTTTTCGAAAACGAACTTGAAGGCTGGTACACAGATGAGACCTTGTGGCCTGAAAAGCGTGATCTAAAACTTTTTCACCAGTGGTTTGAGATCGAATGTCACACTCTTATCCAGGATACAGTAGGGTTACCAATAGAAGACGATGAAGCAGAATAATTGCCAGATTCGTCCTTTGCAGTCGACGAATCTTACGATGTAGCCATTTATGTCTTTCTGAAAGAGATGATTGTCAGTCCAGATGAGAAATTATCTGTTTTAACCGGGGATGATCAGAAAATAGGTACGGTGTCCCTCGATTTGATGAGAGCTCTACTATGAAGTTCCTCTTGAAATTTTGGTAAAAATTTGGTAAATAATATCTATGCCTTAAGGAGGTGAACGGATGCCCTTTGCGCTACTCTGTTCACAGAGCGGTTGGGAGGGCCACATATCACAAGTGGCTCAAAAGTGTGATAACTTATTTTTGCTTGGTTGTATCCGTGGAAAACCAGTACGAGTTTTCGTGCTGGTTTTTTGTTGGAGGTGGTGATGGGCTTTGAGAACACAATAGAGGATTTAATCATTGCTGAAGCACATAAACATGCTAGCAGATTTCAGGAATACCATAACTACTTAGAAATCTTATATCAGCGCAAAAGAAAACGTATCAATACTGATTTACAGAAAATAATTCATGAACCCACATATTGGAGTGTTGACCCAAAATACAATCCTTTTTATGTTATACATCATAGACGCCAAATAGCAAAAGCTATCGCAACCAAATTATGCCAAGGCACCTACAAGCCAAACCCACCACATATAGTTTCTATGCCAAAGGACCGTGGCGGAACTCGTTCAATATCCGTATATCAGATACCTGATGCGGCAATTTCAAGATGGCTCTATGAAAGACTATTAAGAAAAAATAGACACAGGTTTAGTTCTTTTTCATATGCATATAGAAATGACCGAAATGTCCAATTTGCTATTCAAGATATAGCTGCTGACTTAAGGTATTATACAAGAACCTTCGTTTCCGAATTTGATTTCTCAGACTTTTTTGGATCAATAAGCCACGACTATTTATTTTCGCAGTTTGATGAAAATGGATTTTACGTTACAAAGGAGGAAAAGTCGCTTATAAAAAGCTTCCTCCAGTCTAATGATAAAGGTGTACCTCAAGGTACATCCATTTCATTGTTCCTTGCTAACATAGTTTGTTGGAGGTTAGATAAGGCATTAGAGCTAAATGGTTTGAAATTTGCTAGATATGCAGATGATACTCTTGTTTGGTCCAGTGATTATGGAAAAATATGTAAATCCTTTGAAATAATAGATGAATTTTCAAGAGAAGCCGGTGTTAGCATCAATTTTAAAAAATCAGAAGGCATTAGTCTTTTGTCTCGTAGAGAGTTACCTTCTGAATTCGCCAGATCAAAGCATTATGTAGAGTTTCTTGGCTATAAGTTGTCGGTAGATACAGTTGCTATTAAAAACAGTTCTGTATCGAAGATTAAAAAGCAGATTAGCTACCTTCTTTACAAGAATCTCATACAACCACTAAAAGGTACCAAGCTAAAAGCCTTAATTATACCTAGCGCTGGAGAGGACCCAGCTTTCTTAACCGCTATTATGGAAATAAGGCGTTATCTTTATGGCAACTTATCTGAGGAACAGCTCATAGCCTATCTAAAAGGAACTAATTTTAGAATAAGCTTCAAAGGAATCATGAGTTTCTATCCTCTCGTTGAGGATGAAAAACAATTGAAGGAGCTAGATGGATGGCTGGTAGCTACGATTTATAGAAGTTTAAGGCTCAGAAGAAAACTACTGAAAAAATGGAAGTACGACAGGTCACATCAGTTTCCTTTTAATGTCCCACAGCCCTCCTTGGTGTCAGAATGCCGTAAACAATTCATTGACGGCAAACGTCTCTTAGAAATACCAAGCTTCTTAAGAATATACAAGGTGATCAGAAAAGGTTTGCTAACTAGCGGTATTGAGGAGGTTATGAACCCTAATACCAACCTTTACAACTATAGTGCCGATTGAGTCTGTCGTGACTATATAGTCCCGCAACCCTAGTTAATCTAGCAATATCTGATAAAGCTTCGTGTTGGAACGACAAAATTATAGAAGCCCGCGCTTTGGATGATGCGAAATTTGCATACCAGAAGGTGTGGAAAATTAACTCCTGACACCCCGACAAAAAAACCACTTCCATTTTCAATTAGCCCGGAAATCCGATTTTGTGTCCCCAGACTGTCCC
>CAZTWZ010000029.1:0-7082 GCA_964617835.1 uncultured Candidatus Saccharibacteria bacterium
TATGTGAATAACTTTATACCTATTAAAAAGTCCAATATGTTATGGACCGTAACACGCCCTTTAAACTTGCCTCAAATTGTGCTAAAATTACCCTGTCATTTCGGACCCGATCCGGAATCTAGGTTTTATTATATAGATTCTGAATTAAATTCAGAATGACCCACGCACTTAAGTTTTAAGTACGGGGCAAGCAAGGAGAGATATGTCAGGACACTCAAAGTGGGCCTCCATTAAACATAAAAAAGCTGCCACTGATGCTAAGCGCGGAAAAGCGTTTACTCAAGCGGCAAATATGATAACTCTTGCCGCCAAAGAAGGCGGCGCTGATACGACCATGAACTTCAAGCTTCGACTCGCTATTGATAAGGCAAAAGCTGTAAATATGCCATCTAGCAATATTGAGAGGGCCATCAAGCGTGGTACGGGCGAGGGTGGCGCCGGTCAGGTTGAAGAACTCAAATATGAAGGCTATGGCCATGAAGGTGTGGCAATCCTCATAAATACTGTAACCGATAATAAAAATCGAACTTCTGCAGATGTGAGAAGTACACTGACGAAAAATGGCGGTCGTATGGCCGATGCAGGAGCTGTCTCATGGGTTTTCGACCAACAAGGGCAGATAATAGTTAAAGATACTTCAGAAGAGGTACAGTTAGCAGTAATAGATGCAGGGGCATATGATGTAGAAGAAGAGGATAGAAAGCTTTTCATATATTCTGACGTTAGTTCCATTAAAAAAATCAAAGAGGCACTAGAAGAAATGGATGTAAGGGTTGAATCGGCGGAGGTTACTTACAGACCAAAAAATTATGTAAAAATAGAAAACGAAGAGACAGCATCAAAAATACTGAAGCTGATTGATGCGCTTGAAAGTCTAGATGACGTGACGGATGTTTATGCGAACTTTGATATTAATCAAGATATTTTGGAGAAAATAAGTTAGAATTAAAAGATGTTAAGCGCAACACACAGCCTAGTTGGCGCGGCGGTCGGAAAATATATCCCAAGTCCTGTTTTGGCATTTTTAGCAGGAATCTTCCTGCACTTTGTTTTTGACAAGATACCTCATTTTTGGCCTATTCAAAAAAAATATGAGAATACGATGCTTTTTCTGGATACGATTGTAACTGTTTTTATAATATCTTTTTTTATCTTTTTCCCGGGTGTGGAAAACAGACTTGGTATGGTTGGAGGCGCTTTGGGCGGAGCAGCAGTCGACTTTTTTTTGGTCTTGATGCCCTATACAAACAAAAGCAGACTTTCCAAATGGCATTCAGACAGGCAGACACATCTTAGAAAGTTTGGATTTATTATAAATGATATTGCAATCATGGTGGTTGCTATATCTGTAATCGTTGGATTATAATATGATTATTTTAGGGATAGATCCCGGAACAGCCACGACAGGATATGGTGTAGTCAAAAATGAAAAGGGTAATATCAAAGAGGTTTCTCATGGTTGTATTTTAACGAAGTCCTCAGAGGAATTCGACAAGAGGCTCAATATTATCTTTGATGAGCTGACTAAAATAATTAAAAAGTTCCACCCGGAAATGATAGCGGTGGAAGAGCTTTTTTTTGCCTCAAATGCTAAGACGGCAATATCGGTCGGTCATGCCCGAGGAGTGATACTTTTGGCATGCTCAAAGGCACAAGTGCCAGTTTATGAATACACTCCACTTCAGATCAAACAAGCCGTGTGCGGTTATGGAAGAGGCGAGAAACGGCAAATACAAAAAATGGTGAAAATACTACTAAATTTGAAAGAAATCCCCAAGCCCGATGATGCCGCTGATGGTTTGGCCATAGCCATTTGCCATGCAAACTCTTATAGAGAAGGCCTAAAATAGATTTGTGTTTGCCTAAAGGTTCTTAAAGTTCTAAAATTATATTAAATGGAGGGGGTAAGTAAAGTGCTTGATGTAGCCACAAGAGAAAAAGCAAGTCTGGACCCTGCCTATAAAACGGCTTTGGGGTTGCTAACGGACTCTTATAATAGCCGGAAGATATTTTTAAATATATCAAGAACAGTTACGCAGTTATCTTGTTTTGAACCGCTTTGTATTCCTGCTATGCAGCCGGCGGCAAGAAAAGAGGCCATTAATCAATATTTAAATAATGGAGAAATATTTGATATTACTGCAATAGGAATATTTGCCTGGGCTATTATCAATGTTTTAAATGATTATAATGCCGGTGAAAGAGTAATTTTTGAAAAATATTTTACAAAGTGTGAGGAATATCTTGATAGCAAGATAAATGTCGATGGACTTTTCCCGACAGGAGCAGAGGGGAACTGGCTAAAATCAGCGGATAGACAGGGGATTTTAATAGAAAATCAGGCATATTATGGGAAGATTCTGGATATTCTATTTCTTCTTACAAATGATGACGTTTATGAATTCAAAAAAAATCGTCTGATAAGAGCTATGCGCGATAAACTTGACGGTGCTTATGTTTTAGATAGAGAGGATACTCTTGAGATTCGTCCAAATAACTTTATCACGTCTTTTTTTGCGCCGGAACTTTTTACATATGATGAATGGGTGAAAACATTTGATGCTTCCCTCAAAGATGATGGGCTTTGGCTCAACTGGGGCGGGTTTACAACTTTAGGCAAGTCAGACCCAAGTTATAATGAGGAGAGAGATGGTGAAAGCTGGTTTTTTGTAAATAACATAGCAGGAATCGTTTTGCACAGACTAAACAGTGAAAAATATACAGGTAAAATTCAAAAAATTCTAAGCGCTTCGGCGGAAAATATTTTGTGGCAAAAACATTCAGGCAGACCATGCGAGGTTACATTAACTGCTGATGGAAAGATGCAAGTACAGGGTTTGTATGGTCTATCTCTAGCGACTTTTATTTATCTTTATAGAATTACACAAAATATTTAACAAACAAATCTGTATACTAGAATTAACATCAAGTTTCAGCTAGAATTTAATTATGATAGCAAGTTTGCGTGGAAAAGTAATCCGGAAAAGAGCTGATGGCCTGATTGTTGAGATGAATGGAGTTGGCTATAAGGTCATTTGCCCTGTTTCTGTTTTAGAGTCAGCTAAGGTTGATTCAGATATTTTTTTGAATGTTTATACACATATTCGTGAAGATATATTCGCTCTTTATGGCTTCTTGAAAGCTGATGATTTAGCGCTTTTTGAGCTTTTAATAGGTGTCTCCGGGGTTGGACCGAAAGCGGCTATAAATATTTTGTCTGCCGCAAATTCGGAGAAAGTCCGCAGTTCTATTCAGAAACAAGACCCGGGGATTCTTTTTTCCGTTTCAGGTATAGGGAAGAAAACGGCTGAAAAGATAGTAGTGGAATTAAAAAGCAAGCTTGGCGCAAATGATTCTCTCTACCTGCCCTCATCAGAAACAGATGATTTGTATCAGGCGCTCAGTGATTTAGGGTTCAAGCCAAGTGAAATTAGTACAGTCGTATCCAAAATTCCAGATAACTTAGAGACAACAGAAGAGAAGTTAAAGTTTGCGCTGAAAGAGATTAGAAAATGAAACCAGACACAGACCACATATTAGACAGCGAGGAATTTGAAGATGAAGAAAACTTTGAAGAGACACTTCGTCCAAAGAGATTCTCAGAGTATATTGGCCAAAAACAGGTTAAAGATAATCTGAAGATTACTATTGAAGCGGCAAAGAAAAGAAAGGAGCCGATAGACCATGCGCTTCTCTATGGCCCGCCCGGGCTTGGGAAAACCACTCTTTCTAATGTTATCGCCAACGAAATGGGGGTAGCTGTTAAGGCAACTAGCGGTCCGGCTATAGAGAGAGCAGGTGACCTTGCTTCAATACTTACTAATCTTCAGGAGAATGACATTCTCTTTATAGATGAGATTCACCGTTTAAATACGGTTGTTGAGGAGATACTATATCCGGCGATGGAGGACTTTGTTCTTGATATCATTATCGGCAAGGGACCATCTGCGCGCTCTGTAAGGCTTGATTTACCCAGGTTTACTATAATAGGCGCCACAACGCGTATGGGGCTTCTCTCGTCGCCTCTTCGTGACAGGTTCGGTCTTGTCCACAGGTTAGAGTTCTATAAATCGGAAGATATAAAAAAGATTATCAGGCGTTCGGCAAAAATTCTAAAGATTAAAGTTGACGAAAAGGGCGGTGAAGAAATAGCAAAGAGAGCGCGGAAGACCCCGAGAATTGCAAACCGGCTTCTAAAGAGAGTTCGTGATTTTGCCGAAGTAAAAGGGAAGGGTGAGATTACAGAAAAAATTGCAAAGAATGCCCTTGAGATGCTGGAAGTAGATGAGCTGGGTCTCGATAATACTGACAGGCATCTCTTGGAAACAATAGTTCACAAGTTTAAGGGCGGACCGGTGGGCTTAAATACTCTTGCTGCTGCAACAAATGAGGAGGTTGACACTATAGAAGAAGTTTATGAGCCATATCTCATTCAAATGGGTTTTCTGGAGCGTACTCCCCGCGGCCGAAAAGCCACATCCAATGCCTATGAACATTTGAAAGTGGTACAAAAAAATTCTTCAAAAAGCCAAAAAAGACTATTGTAGCAAACTATATAAGAGATTATAAAAAAATAAACTGATTAAACTAAATTTTAATGATTAAGTCTACTGGTACACTAGACTAGTCTAGTGTACCAGTCGCAGAAAGGATGTTTAAATGAATAAAAGATTAGTTTGGCACAAAGAGGATATTCAGGATGTAGTTAGGTTGTTGCTTGATTGCAAGAACAAGCAAGAAATAGAGATCGTTTTTGATCGAATCCTTACACCCAGAGAAATAAATGACATTGCCCGAAGGTACAAAGCTCTCACAATGATCGATGAAGGTAAGCCTTATGCTGATATTCATCTTGCGACCGGTATGAGTAAGGTTACAATTAGCAGATTAAGTGCAAAATGTGGATTTGGTTTTAGAAAAAGTGCTAAATTACCAAAAGTAAAAAAAGTAACAAGACTGCAAAACACAAGAACGCTTAAGTATAAAGGTGTTTCTGTGGCAAGAGTAAAGAAGTAACAACCGTTTAAGCTATTTATTTTACTCGGAATATTTAATATTTATTCCTAATTCTTGGTACACTAGACTAGTCTAGTGTACCAAGGGGGCGTTTAATAGTTTTATGTTGGTAAGGTAAGGTAAGGAAAGGAAAATGGTTTATTTTTATAGGTAACTACCCTATAATTTAAAGTACTTATGGTTGAAAAATATTTATTTGCGGGTTTATTTTTATTTTGGGTGGTTTTATTGCCGGTTATTGTTATTGGACAGGAAAGTATATATGCCGAATCTGAAGCTAAATCAAGTTGTGACGGCATTACAATCACCGAAATGGTGCCATATCCCTCTGATGGCACGGAGTGGGTTGAACTTCATAATAATAATGATTATGACATTAATGTTAGAGGTTGTTATATATCAGATATTAAGAGTGGTACTCACTTCTATGAGATTAAAGAGGATTTAATAATTCAGCCAAATGATTATTATGCCTACTATAATGAAACAAGTTTGAGTCTAAACAATACACCTGGTGATGGGGCTAGATTTTTTGATTCAGACAAAAAGACACTAAAGTTTGAGACACCAGTCTACGATGCAGTGGAAAAGGGTCAAAGCTTTGCTTATGACGAGGTAAATAATATATGGAAATGGACGGAAAGCCTGACTCCTGGCAGTTCAAATGTATTTCCAGATACCATTAACCCAGATGATGATGGAGACGAGGGAGGAGAAGGGATTTATAACAGTTGTGATGGCATAATGATTACTGAGGTTATGCCATCTCCTGCGGGTTCGGATGCGGAAAATGAGTGGATAGAGCTCTATAACTCAAATGGCGATACGTTTAATCTTAGTGGATGTGTCTTAAGCGATAAACTAAAAGCAGGCAGTACAAAGAAATATACAATTTCGGAAGGTGTGAAAATTTCTTCGGGGGGATATCTGAAGCTTGGAAGACCCGAGACCAAAATTACATTAAATAATAATAGTGACGGTGTTATGCTCCTTGATTCAAATGGGGTCGTTGTTTTTGATACGGGATTATATACAGACGCACAGGAGGGACTAAGTTATGCTTACCATGAAGGAGGGTGGTTTTGGACATCTTCTCCTACGCCGGGAAGAGCTAATGTTATAACGGAGCCGCCAGCAAAGGAATCGAAAAAAGCCAAGAGCAAAAAGAAAAAGAAAAGCGCGAAAAAGCCCCCAAAATCAAAGAAAAAGATTACAAAAAAATCCTCCAGTAATGATAGTGCCGTTTTAGGTGCAAGTACTGATGAGGATGATTCAAAAGGACCAATTGATGATAAAGTCATGGGCTATATCTTGGTTGGTTTATCTGCTATTCTTTTAACAGGGTATATAGGATGGATAAACAAAGACTTTCTTTATGAAAACACTATCAAAAAGTTCAGAAGAGACAGTTGAACTGGGTGAGAAGTTGGCAAAATCTCTCAAAGGCGGGGAGGTAGTAGCTCTTTATGGTGATCTTGGCGGAGGAAAGACACAGTTTACCAAGGGCATTGCCCGAGGATTAGGAGTAAGAGATGATATTATTTCTCCAACTTTTGTTATTCGTCGTGACTATAAGGGTAAAAAGCTAGGATTGCTGCACTATGACTTTTATAGATTTGATGAACCAGATGAGGAACTAGTAGAAAGTCTAGAGGAAGGGATTAATTCTAAAAATGTGACAGTAATAGAGTGGGCAGAGAGAGTTGAGAAACACTTACCGAAAAATGCTATCAAAATTACATTCCATTATATTGGCAAGGATGAGAGGGAAATAGAGTCTAAGGGTTTGTTATTTTGAATGTAATGAAGAATCTCTTGTTTCTGTCATTCCGGGCTTGACCCGGAATCTATATAAATATCTTCTATGTTATTTTTCTACTTTTTTAGAAAAAGTAGAGTAAAAATCGCGGCTTAGGTGGTTTCTTAAAGTGGCGCTCAAACTTTATCTCAAATTTGAAAAATGACAACAAGCCGATTCCGGAAGCCATATTTTCAAAGGCTTGATCAAGTTTTCACTTTCTTTTCGAATGTCCTAGGCAAGGACATTTTGCACTTTTTCTTTTAAT
>CAZTWZ010000030.1:0-6986 GCA_964617835.1 uncultured Candidatus Saccharibacteria bacterium
ATATTCTATCTTCTTTTTAGGGAGAAAAAACCACCAAAAAAAGTTCATTAGACCCAAGTTTCTCATGAATCTTGAATTCTTTAGACCCTTTATCTTTTAAATCTTTAATACTTTGTTTCTTTGAAACTTTTGCGGTGCTAGCCGCTCGAGACAAACTCTTGTATACTGATGAGAGATTGGTTGATCGGACGGTTACGGCTTTTCGAGACCTTTTTGGCAGACGCAGATTGAGAGCGCAAGCGGCGATAACTTCTTGCGGAGGATTTGTGCCCTGTCCATCAAAAAAGAGAAACTTGGTGTGGCGCGCTCGACGATTTACGATCGCGAGTAAAATACAGTCTGGTGTCTTTTCACAAACTATTGCGAAACTACACGGACAGTGGCATAGATGGTGCGCCATATAAAAAACTGATCATAACGGCAACCCGAACGTGTTCAACCTTGAACGCAATGATGATGGTCTATGGCTGAACGACAACTGGGCTAACCCTGACAACAAGTGGAATTCTGACAATCAGTTTGTCTTTCGCCTCCCGAAAGTATTTCTTTCCCGCTCCTTAAACGGCGCGGTTTTTCTTTTCTGGATTTTCTAAGCTTTTCCTCCAGCCGCCAAACATTTTTCCAGCCTCATCCATTTTTAATGCCATTTTTTCATATTGTTTGTGCGAGATACACTTTGCTTCCCACGCTACAGAAATAAGAAATTTGAGAGTATCTAGTGCCAAAATACATTCCGATACTTTTTTTATTTTCTCTTCTTTTGGCGTAAAATAGGCAACATAAGTGGTTTCAAGGAGGTCAAGAAATTTATTTTCGATTCGTGAGCCAATAGTATAGCGGGAGTTTTTAGGAATATGAGCAGCAATATCCACCCAAATCAAATATCCCTCTTTGATCCGGTTCAAGATAGAGGCGCCGTCACGAGAGAGAGAGAGAGAGAGAGAGTAAAAGGGTTTCGTCATGTTTACGATGATATCATATCTTTTGAGAATTTGCTTATGTCGTGGCAGGAGTTTTTGTGCGGAAAGAGGGGGCGCAAAGATGTCGGTGAGTTTTCGCTGAATCTTATGGATAACATCATGGCGATTCATCAAGACCTCGCAGACAAAACATACAAACATGGGGGCTATCAGGCATTTAAGATTAACGATCCAAAACCACGTGACATTCATAAAGCAAGTGTTCGGGATCGGCTGGTTCACCACGCTATTTATAGAGTTTTGTACCCGTTTTTTGATGGCAAATTTATTCATGACTCATATTCTTGCCGAAATGATAAGGGTACGCATCGAGCAGTGCAGCATTTCAGGGAATTCGCTGGTAAAGTTTCTGAGAACAACACTCAGACAGCGTGGATTTTGCAATGTGATATCAGGAAATTTTTTGCGAACATTGACCACACAATATTGAAAGATATTTTGGTGCGTCATATCAATGACGATAATATTCTTTGGCTTTTAGGGCAAATAATTAATAGTTTTAATACAAAAGATAAAGCCGGCATCGGACTCCCACTGGGCAACTTTACCAGCCAGCTTTTCATCAATGTTTATATGAATGAATTTGACCAGTTTATGAAGAGGGATTTGAAAGCCGGATATTACATCCGCTATGCCGATGATTTTGTGATAATGTCTGAGAAAAAGGATTCTTTGGAGAGAATTTTGCCTGAGATAGAGAGATTTCTTTATGAAAAACTGAAACTGAGTTTGAATGTCAGTAAAACGCAGATTAGAACACTATCATCAGGGATAGACTTTCTCGGCTATGTTATTTTGCCTCATCACATCGTTTTAAGAACCAAAACAAAGAAAAGAATGCTAAAAAGGGTAAATGAGAAGAATTTGCCATCGTATTTAGGGATTTTGAAACATTGTGATGGTTATAAAGTGGAGAAGAGAATAAAAGCGGTCTTTGAATGATATTTTTGTTTTGAGGGTCGAACCTTGTGAGAAAAACAAGGTCCGACCCTCTTAGCAGCCAAGATGTGAGAAAAACAAGGTCCGACCCTCTTAGCAGCCAAGATTTCATTTGATATACTACGCCAAACCCTTTACAATATTTAAGTAATGAAACAGTTAATTTCGAGTGTATTGAAAAGGAAACCAAAAGATGCCGTCTATGTTGCCCTAGACATAGGGACGGAGTTTGTTAAGGCACTGGTTTTTCAGATAGAAGATGGCAGAGCCGTTATAAAAGGAGTAGGCCGTCAGCGCCAGCGTCTTGGTGATATGCATGGCGGTGCGGTGACAGATATCTCGGGAGTTGTAGATAACTGTGCCAAGGCACTGGACAGAGCAGAAGAGACGGCGGGGATGATTTCTGATTATGCTGTTATCGGTATAGCCGGTGAACTAGTGAAGGGAACAACTACAACCGTTCATTATGAAAGATTAAAGCCGAAAACGAAGATTGACTATAATGAACTGAAAAATATAGTAAATAGGGTGCAGCAAAAGGCATTTGACAGTGCGCGTCAGCAGCTTGCTTGGGAGACGGGGCATGAGGAAGTGGATGTGAAGCTTGTTAATGCCTCTATTGTTGATGTTAAAATAGACGGTTACCGTGTGACAAACCCCATGGGTTTTCAGGGTAAAGATGTGAGCGTGGGAATATTTAACGCCTTTGCGCCCCTAGTCCATCTGGGCGCTCTTCAAACTATAGCATCTGATCTGGACCTGGAGCTTCTTTCAATAGCCGCAGAACCCTATGCGGTAGCAAAGAGTGTGGGCAGTGAAGAGGCGGGAGAGTTTAGCGCGATATTTATAGATATAGGTGGCGGCACGTCGGATGTAGCAGTGGTTAGAAACGGTGGTCTTGAAGGAACAAAGATGTTTGCCATCGGTGGCAGGAGCTTTACAAAGAGATTATCACAAGTTTTGAACGTGTCTTTTGCAAAGGCAGAAAACATTAAACTTGCTTATTCTAAAGGAGGACTGGAAGAGAAGAGTGAGAGAACAATTCGCGAAGCGCTGGAGGCAGATGCAGAGGTCTGGCTTTCGGGTATAGAACTTTCACTTTCTGAGTTTTCAAATATAGACTTGCTTCCTTCCAGAATAATGCTTTGCGGAGGCGGTTCAGCGCTTCCCGAGATAAAAAAGGCGCTTGAGAAAGCAAGCTGGTACAAAGATCTGCCATTTGCCAAGAAACCAAAGGTAAGTTTCATAAGCCCGAAAGAAGTAAATAATGTAATAGACAAAACGGGAGAGATAAAAAACCAGCAAGATGTCACCCCGATGGGGCTTGCCAATCTGGCTTTGAATATTGAAAAGGAAGAAGACGTGCTTCCGGGCATACTTTCAAAAGTCGTGAAAGTAATGCAAAACTAAAGTTAGTATTGAGTGTTCAGTATTGAGTATTGAGCAGAAGAATGTAAAATAAGTGAAGGGATTATAGTTTATCAACAATAGCAATTTGTAGATTAATACAATTAGTAGATTAGAACGGAGCAAATGGAAAGAAAAATATTATATCTGGAAATAGATGAAGAGATAACTTCGGTTATAGATCGCTTGAAAAAGACGAACGAAACTGAGGTACATTTGGTTGTTCCCAAAGAAGCGGCACTGCTTCAAAGTATAGTTAACTTAAAGCTGCTCAAGAAGCAGGCCGACAGCTTAGACAAAGATATTCAGATTATTACTCATGATGAAGTGGGCAGGAACTTGGCTGAACAGGTTGGCATTCACTCTGTTTCAAAGATGGGTGATAAGACGGCTCTTCCAGTGAAGCCGAAACCTGAAGCGGAGAAAGAAGTTCAGTTTAAGGAAGATGCTGTAGTAGAAGATACGAAAGAAGTTGTGTTTAAAAAAGGCGCTGTTCTTAGTGATAAAAAAGAAGATGAACTGAAAGGGCCAAAGTCAGAAGATAAAGGCGCAGAAAAAAAGAAAACCAAGGATTTACTCCCAAAATTTCCCAAGAAGAAGTTTATTATCATAGCGTCCGTAGTAGGGGTTTTACTACTGCTTTTCCTCTATATTTATATTCCAATGACAAATATAAAGCTAAAGGTACTTTCTGAAAAAGAGAATATGAAAACTGATTTGTTAGTCGATGATAAGGCGGATAATATTGATAGTTCATCCGGTACTATTCCGGGAAACTTGATATCAGTAGACAAAACTATTACCAAAGAGTATCAAGCAACAGGCACAAAGAATGTAGGCAATAAAGCACAGGGAATAGTGACTTTAAAAAATAACTACAGTACATCTGCGCAAACTATAGTGGCAGGGACAAAACTGGAAACGGGAGGGCTAATATTTAAAACGCAGTCTAGCGTAACAGTTCCCGGATATACTGATCCCGGCGGAGGAAAGGTTCCCGGCACTAAAGATGTGAGTATAATAGCTGATAGTCCTGGCGATAACTATAACATCGGACCATCAAACTTTAAGATATCTGCCTTTTCAGGGACAAGTAAGTACGATACATTTACCGGTTCTTCTTCGGGCTCTATGACTGGCGGCACAACGAAAGAGGTAAAGGTTGTAACTGCATCCGATATTTCAAATGCCAGAAATTCTTTCGGTGAATTGGCTGAAAAGGAAATCAAAGAAGAAGGCCAAAACAAGATGAAAGATAACGAAACCATAGATGACAAGGCACAGGCAATAAAGGTTGGTGCTTTGAATATATCAAGGAATGAGGGTGATGAGGCAGATAATTTTACTATTTCGGCTGATACTACCTATAAAGGCTTAGCTTACAAAAAAGATGACCTGACTCAGATGGTCTATGATAGTTTAAAAGAAAAGACTGGACCGGGAAAGCAGATTATGGAAGATAAACTGGAAACGGTAGATATAACCATAACAAACATTGATCTTGATAAAGGGACGATATCCGGTGAAGCGTCAGCTACTCTGCATCTTGGCACAAAGATAAATGAAGATCAGCTTAAAACTGAAATTTCCGGAGATAAAGAAAGTAAAACGAAAGAATATCTGGAAAACCTTGATGGTATAGAATCTGTAGAAGTAGATTATTTCCCCGGATTTTTAAAAAGAACCTCTCGCCTCAAGAGCCATATATATGTAAAGATAGAGTTTGCCGAGAAAGATTAAACTTGTCATTCCGGTCTTTGACCCGGAGTCTATGTTTTATTTTTTTATAGACTTTGGACCCTCCTTCACTGAAGTTTCGGAACGGGCAGACAGGTCAGAATGACAATAATTAGGAAAGGAAAATGAGTAAAATTATAGCGCTTGATATAGGAGAAAAAAGACTTGGTATAGCCAAAAGTGATGATACCGGGACCTTTGCTTTTCCACTTACTACTCTTGATGTCCAAAAAAATCTTCCGAGTGATTTAAAAAACATTATAAATGAAGAAAAACCAGAGAAGATTGTGGTGGGGCTTCCCCGTAATATGGATGGGACACTTGGTTTTCAGGCTGAAAGGGTACAAGACTTTGCCAAAATTAATCTAGAGGAATATAAGGAGATGGTTGAGTATGAAGATGAGTCTGTCACCAGTATAGAGGCAGAGAAAGAGATGAAAAGAGAAGGGAAAGACCCTATAAAAAACAAATCGGAAATAGATGCTTATGCGGCAAAAATAATACTTGAAAGCTGGTTAAAGAGACAATAAATATAATGTCATTCCGGACCTCGATCCGGAATCTATAGTTTATTTACATAGATTCTGAATCCAGTTCAGAATGACAGAAGAAGGAGATAGTGAGGGGCTAGGTGAGTAGAAATAATTAGCAGATTAGTACCATTGGTATATTGGAGCGGAACTATGAACACAGATTTTATTCAAAAAAACAAAAAGCAATGGTTTAGGGAAAAAAAATTTATTATCCCCATTGTATTGGTTTTGTTTATTTTATTGATATTTACAACAGGCGCTCTTTACGTCAAATCAACCATTAGAAAGCCCGTATCAACAAGCGCTGAAGAGGTAGGGTTTACGATTAAAAGCGGAGAGAGCACTCAGGATATAGGGAGAAGGCTGGAACAGGACGATTTGATTAAAAGCTCGTGGGTTTTTGTGGTGTATCTGAACTTCAAAGGGCAGAGCTCATCTCTTCAGGCAGGTGACTACGAGCTAAAAAGGAATTACTCTATGCTTGAGGTTATAGAGGTTTTGACACAGGGAAAAATTTCTTCGGGGAAAATAACTATTCCGGAGGGCTGGACGAACAAGCAAATTGAAGAAGAGGTAGCCAAAAAAGGCATTGATACAAAAGATGGCTTCGATCAAGCTTTATCAAAAAACTATGATTATGACTTTTTGAAGGAAAGCCCAAGCGGGGATTTGCAGGGGTTTCTTTTTCCGGAAACATACTTTTTATCTTCAAGGCCAGATTCAACAGAAGTTATAGGAAAGATGCTTAAAGAGTTCTCGCTGACTGCAGATCCAAAAATTAAGAGTGGTGCAGGCACAAATGGGCTTAACTACTATGAAATACTAACACTTGCTTCAATTGTTGAAAGAGAAGTTACAAACAGCGGGGATATGAAAAAGGTAGCCAGTGTTTTTATTAATCGATTGCAAAATGGCATGACACTTGATTCATGTGCGACAGTAGAGTATGTGTTAGGTACAAAGAAAAGGATTCTATCTGCAGAAGATATAGCGATTGATTCGCCATATAATACCTATAAAAACGCAGGACTTCCGCCGACTCCAATAGCAAATCCGGGACTTACATCTATAGAAGCAGTGCTTCATCCGGCAGAAACTGACTATATTTTCTTTTTCTCAGGCAGTGATGGAAAGACGTACTTCTCAAAAACACAGGAAGAACATGAAGCCTTAAAGGCGCAGTATTTATGACTTTGTTGTAAAACAAGATCCCCGGTCAGGCTGGGAGCGGTAATCTATACAATTAGAATTTGTTTTAGAGGTTGAACCTTCCGAGAGGTTCAACCTCTCTAAGTCCCTTTGTTTTTGATAGCCTGACTTCTTGAGGTGCATTCCGATGCAAAAGTTCAGAAACATATTGGACTCTGGCAAGGAGTCTTAACATGAAACA
>CAZTWZ010000031.1:0-6721 GCA_964617835.1 uncultured Candidatus Saccharibacteria bacterium
TATAGTATTAATATAGAAAAAGTAATGCACCAGGTACGGTTCTTAGGGAAACAATGCCCCTTGATGAGAGCCTATTGACAGGGTTATATGAGAGTTTGATGATTGTAGATATTGCGTCTTGCCAAATGGTAAAAGGTATAAGGTTCTCAAGTTTTCGTGTCTTTGAGCCTCTCTCTATTGACAAGACAGAAGAGAGGGCTGTATTTTGTGCAGAGGAGCCTGCCCGGGTTTAGTTGCTGAGGTTTCCTTGGGCCTGCGGTACATTCACAGGGTAGTAATGTAAGACAAGATTCGACAAAAGTTGTACGGCATATTTAACTAAAAGTCTTTGTGGCATACTTATGGATACGAATATTTTCAAAATCGGCATATTGCCAGAGAGGAATGTTATGATGCCAATTAAGTTTTTTCCATTGTTGATAGTGTTCTTTATGACCATACTTGTCAGTATCACTTTTGCTGGAACAAATTCCCATAAAGAGAGTATGGGGCCGGGCTTTGATTGTGCCAAGGCGCGAACAATCACCGAGAAAACCATTTGTTCTGACGAAGGACTATCAAGTCAAGACCGACAACTTTATGAAACTTATTACGATGTACAAGAAACACTTTTGGGGGACCCCCTTGCAAATTTGATCAAGACTCAACATGTTTTTCTTAAAGTGAGGAATAGGTGCGGAGATAATATCCCATGTATAAAAAAAATTACTTGGCAACGAATAGAAGAAGTAAAAGCCATGAGAAACAAAGAAAATCCAGTTGCCTGTTCAGAAAACGATATAAAAGCAGATGCGGAAGGTAGAGGTCCGCTCTATATTGACGCCCTAAAATTCGGACTTAAAATACAGAGGGCTGTTAAGGAAAAAGATTTGCAAGCTTTATTTGCCTTGGTTGACGGCGAATTGAGGTATGGGCCACGAAAAGCATTTGTTAAAGGGAAAAAGTTTGACGATATTTTCTCACCAGATTGGCGTAGAGCAGTGCTTCAATCTCAAGCATCGTGTATTACAACTAGAAATAGTGATTTTGACCTTGGAAACGGTAATATCTGGTTCAGACGCGATTTCTTTGATGGTAAATGGAAGATACTTACGATAAATGGTGCCACAGAAAGCAACGAAAAGATAGGTGGAGGAGTCTGGACCTACAAAGACAAGGAATTAACTGCGGCATGCTTTACTGTGCCTTGGCTATCTGGGGATAATTATGAACACTATTATGAGAAATATTTTGGTGACAAAACAGATATACACAATTACTATCACTCAGCTCCGTATGTTGAGACCAAGAATATACCTTATGATGATTTCCTAACGTTTATTGGGAAGTATATCGGCAAGCAGGTGCCCATAGAGCCAATACCTTCTCCATGGGAAGATATAGATGGAGAGAAGTATCTTTACTTGGCGGTTAACTTGAAGAAGTGCGTACCTGCCTCAACCACAAATGATTTAACTTATGAAGTAGTCAGAAATATTCCGCAACGTTTCTGTAAAACATTGGCTCCCAATTATCCTAAAAGTTGTCATCAGTTGCGGCTGGTCGAAGTTACCGGCCCTTGTGGTGGTTCAATGGGATGCGATGTTAATTACGCCATTTACGGTATAGTGGATGACCCAAAAACAAAGGAGGCGTATGTCGTGCCATTAGTTAACTTGAAAACCTTGAATGATGCGCTGAACTTTGTTGATGAACTTGAAAAGTAACTTGGTTTAAGGGCCTGGGTTTTAAAAGATATCTAGGTTCTTGCCCTTTTCTTACACTCGAGGGTGGCGACTAGTTTTTATAAAAAATCTTAATAAAAAAAACAGCATTTTAAAGGGAACCTTTATGCATGTAGATGTTCGGCCTACTTTGCCCACCATTACAGGCAAGATAAAAATATTTCTGCTTCTGTGTGTTGCATTTCTGATCTCAAGTTCTGCCTGTGCCTCAATGTCAGAGAACATCACAGTTTTTAAAGATGTTCCTGATGATGACCTCTATATGGCAATTAAGTGGTATCGGAAGGCTACTCATGGTGATATTGAAGCGCAGTACAAGATTGGAAAAATGTATTATAAAGGTAATGGAGTGAAGCGTAATTATATCGAGGCTTTCAAGTGGTTCAGTAAGGCCGCGAAAAATGGCAATGTAAACGCGGAATCAAGTCTTGGTAAGATGTATTATAAAGGTAATGGCGTCACCAAGAATTACAAAGAGGCATTTAAATGGTTTAAAAAAGCCGCAATGCAGGGAAGTGACGATGCTCAATTCTACCTCGGAGGGATATACTTTAGGGGGCAGGGTGTTAGGAAGGACGGTAAAGAAGCTTTCATGTGGTATCGTAAGGCCGCGGCTAATGGAAATGCACAGGCGCAGTTAGGTCTTGGGCTTATATACTATAACGGTAAAGTAGTTGCTAATGATTATGAAGAAGCTCTTAAATGGTTCAAAAAAGCTGCCGAGCATGGGATTGTACTGGCACAGTTAATCCTTGGAGATATGTATTTAGGCGGTGAGGTCGTGACGGAGGATTACAAGGAGTCGATTAAATGGTTCGGTTTGGCTGCAGTTAATAAAGAAGAGGTTGCACTAACAAGCTTGGGATTAATGCATTATACGGCTAAGCATTATCAGGAAGCACTTAAATGGTTTAATATGGCTGTGAAGCATGGCGGTATTGGAAATGCACCTGCGAAGTATGAACTCGGAGAAATGTATTATAATGGTTATGGTGTCACGAATGATTTTAATGAAGCTCTTAACTGGTTTCAACAAACTGCGTCTACGCCTACTTATGTGCCTTGTCGATCTTATACCGAAAAAGATTACCGCTCAATGGGTTGCAAAGAAACCTTTAAATGGTATAGGAAAACCACAGAGCAGGTGATTTTATTGGCGCAGTCCAGACTTGGAGACATGTATTATCTCGGTAAAGGCGTTACGAAGGATTACAAAAAGGCTTTGACGTGGTATCGCCAGGCTGCGGCACAAGGTGATGGTGCGGCACAATTCAATCTTGGATTAATGTACTATAACGGTGAGGGCGTCACAAAGGACAATAAAGAAGCCTTCGGGTGGTTCCATAAGGCCGCGGAGCAAGGGAACAGCGCGGCACAGTTCAACCTTGGCTTAATGCTCTATAGCGGTGAGGGTGTCATAAAGGATTACAAAGAAGCCTTCAGGTGGTTCCACACGGCCGCGGAGCAAGGGGTTGCAGAGGCGCAATACTATCTTGGATTGATGTGCTTTGGCGGTGAGGGGGTCAAAAGGGACAATAAGGAAGCTTTCAAGTGGTACAGCAAGGCCGCTGAGCAGGGAAACGTGCAGGCCATGTACGACATGGGATTAATGTACTATACCGGTATGGGAGTTACACAAGATAATAAAGAAGCCGCCAAGTGGTACCGTAAGGCTGCGGAGCAAGGGAGTTTATGGGCGCAGTTCGCACTCGGAGCGATGTATAAGAATGGTCAAGGCGTCAAGAGGGATTATGTTTTGAGTTACGTCTGGGCAGAACGTGCGTCTGCAGGAGGGTTCAAGTATGCCAAGGGACTATTAGACGAACTTGAGAAATTAATGACACCGGAGCAGATTGCCGAGGCACAGAGGCTTTCAATGAATTTAAGGTAATTACCTACGATTACTTTACTTCGTAGTCTTAATTTGTGATGCTGTCATTTGTATTTCGTCATTAAGAATGGCTGAATCTTTAAGAAGTGATGGAGAAACTATGGGTCTTTTTAAGGAGATGATGCAAATATGGCGCGGACCTAATTTTACGCCCCTGATGCAAGCTGTTTATGATAATAAAATAGAGCGTATGAGTACTTTGATAGATCAGGGTGAAAATATTAACGGAACAGATAATAATGGTAGTACTGTCTTGATGGTTGCTACTGTTAAAGGTTATTTGGAAGTGGTATCTGAATTACTTGAAAAAGGTGCTGATATTAACTTGCAGGACAATAAAGGATTTACTGCTTTAATGGTTGCTGCGATTAAAGGTTCTTTGGAAGTGGTATCTGCATTGATTGAAAAGGGTGCCGACTTATCCAAAAGAAATGAGCATGGATGCACGGCCTTATGGCTTGCAACACAAAATGGAAATGATGAAGTTATACAATTGTTAATTGAATATGGTGACGATGTCAATACATCAAATGATGGGAATAGATCTGCGTTGGATGCAGCTTTGGTCCAAAGACATATTAGTACAGCAGAATTGTTAATAAAAAATTCTGCTTTCGTCAGCGAGAGCACTAAAAATTATTTTAATCGTATTAAAATTGAGGAAGGCTTGTAGCCTTGTAAGGCGGCACCGCCTACCAACAATTATCTGCTCGGCTTTGTAAAAGGTGGCAATGCTCTCCCTACACGGCTACATGGCTATCCAATCAAGGCTAACGCATATTTTTGGAGAAGCCTATGACAGGTTACCTGAGATTTGGCTGTGTATCAAAAAAAATATTAGGAGAGGAGAATGGATAAGTTTGCAAAAAATTTACGAAATTATCCAAAACAATCTCTCCTTAGATTCAGAGGATTTTCAACCCCAATCTCCATCGTCTGATGGTCCCAAATGGAAAAGAAATGTTCGGAGTGTTTTGCAATACAGAAAAAAAACGGGCGAAGTTGAATGGGATGGAAGAGCAAAATATAGAATTTAAATTAAAGCCTTGCAGGTCGGGTATCGCCCACCAAAATATTATCTATTCGGCCTTGTAAAAGGTGGGCAATGCCAATAAGTCACAATAAGAGGGGTTTCAATGTTCCAGATAGTGACCTTAATTATCGCGTTAATATCTGCCATTTTGCCATTTATTGTGTATCCTGCATGGGCATGGATACCAATAATTCTTGTTGACCTTGTTATTAGTGTACAATTGTGGGCAGTAAAAAATAAATATCGCTTCAAGTCTATTGCTGATATGTCTCCTGAGGCAAATGCGCTATTACAACGCTATGGACATTATTTTGCCATGCCCTTCGCCTCTAAAGATTTTAGTGCCAGTGCAGCTACAAGTCAGTTCGCTGGCATTGTAATCGCCATCATATGCTTATATAAAAACTTTTGGTGGGCTATTGCATTCGCAATAGGGAACTGGTTCCTAATGGGGTTCATCGCTACTGTTCTCAGCCCGGCATCCTTGCTTGCAAAATCACCTGCTTTGCAGATAGCACATGATGAAATTGTCGAACATATTAATTCACAAAGAAATCATCAATAGTCTGGTTGTATAGCAGAAGAAAATCCAATATTATTTTAACTTATTAACGTCGCATTGTTTACACTATAGTACCGTTACAATGCTCTGGAGAAAAATTGGGATTTATTAGCAACTTGTTTGTAAGTGGTAGGCCATCCAAAAAAGATATAATCAAGAATTTAGCAAAGGAAAGAATAAGAACAGATCCTTTAGCAAAAAGTATGGGCTTTAGCGAGAGTATGATAGATTCTCTTGAAACAGTGGAGTTAATGGGTATCCCTGAAGCTATAGTTGAAACGTATGCTTCATCACTGAAAAATGGTGCATCTGAAGAAGCAATCTTACATCATATAGAAAACAATCGTTCCAAAATTGCGGTTGGTGATATGCCTGTTCCATTAAACATAGAATCTTATATTAAATATCGCATTGAAATCGAGCATGGTCACTGTACGTCAATAAGCGAACAGTTTATTTCAAAAGCTATTTCTGTTGTCCGCAGTAAGTACGGATGCTAAGAATAGAGCGAGCTTCGAAGATACCGTCTTGGCTGTCAAGCACAAAGCGTATTCCAGTGGAGGTTGAGGGAGGAAACCCAACGTTTTTGTGATTGAAATTATCAGAGTCCGTAAAGGTAGTTATCGAATTGTTGGGTTTCACTTACGTTCTACCCAACAAGGCTTTTATGTTTTACATGGTTAAAATAAGAAATATACAGAAACCCATCTGGAAGAGATAGCCATCAAAATAGTTGAGGACTATTAAAATCTGCGTAAGGGAATTCCATTGCCAGTGAATCCAACTATGTCTGGTGTTCTGGAGACGCCATACTCAATTACTCAGAGGTCCTCCTCCCAATTTAGACAGTATGCCGGTAAGCATTAAAATATATTCTTACGTCTCGTTTTTCATAGTCTATTTTTTCGCCATTGGCCTCGAATTGACCTGTTGAAAATATTAAAGAATGGAGGTTAAAATATGTTTTTCAATCCTGACAGACCTTTGACCTTTCCTGCTTCAAAATGTAGAAATCCAAGCCCTGATAGAGAAATAGTCAGGATTATCGACAATCGTAGAAGGATGATTATGGCAGTCTGTCCGGATAGAGAAGATCAACTCGGAGAATCGCCATGCACCTGTGCGGCCGGTTTATTAAAATACGGGAGATAATGAAAGCGCCGGCAGATGAAGAAATCACGGACATGGCGATAAGTTACTGGTTGTCACCTCAAGCGAAGTTCCCACAAAGAAGGTCAAGGAAGTACTCGGTAGTGTAACCGGCATATCGAATAGCGCATCCACTGAGGCCGGGTTTACAAGGGCCGAGAGAGAGGCCGTGGCCACTGTCATGAGATGGGGTTGTGGTGGGCGCGAACGCCTCATCATAGCTCTCCACAGGGCAAGACTACCTGAAAAATATTGACAGATGCCTGCGTCTTATGTAAATTGAATATTAGATATCCAATTGCATCATAGGAGTTGCCGGGCCGATGATAAGACGTACCCTTGAGAAGAGACTGAAAGAGGCT
>CAZTWZ010000032.1:0-6712 GCA_964617835.1 uncultured Candidatus Saccharibacteria bacterium
TAAGCCTGAAAATGAAAAACTATTTATACTTATAAAGATATAAGATAGAAGCCCTCCATAAAAAAGAATTGAAGCGATGATAATAAAGATACCGGCAGATATATTTGATATTTTCGTATGATCTTCATCCACTGCCAAGCTTGAAACAAAAACAATCAACATAAACATGGCTGTATAAAACCCAAATGGTCCGCCAGAAACAATATCAAGTACCAAACCTGAAAAGAAAGCAAAAACATACGATTCATAAACCCTTCTAAAGAGAGCAAAAGAAAGCATTAATACCAGTATTGCACTTGGAGCAAACCCAAAAATATCAAAGCGAGCCAAAAAACTTGTTTGGAGATATATTGCAACTGCAAAGATTAATATGTTTAATGCTATGGTCATATTTGCTTATTTATTCCAATATAATCTGCACTCGCTCCAAAGATCTAAAGTCAATCAATGATCTTAGGGAGGCCGTTTGAAATATGGAATTGTTTTTCTTTGTTATATTCTCAACTTTGCCGATAACTAGCCCTTTTGGATATTCGCCACCAAGCCCGGATGTTACCGCTATCTGGCCTTTTTTTAAGTCTGTTTCTTGGGAAACTTGAGTCATTTGAAGCCCTATACCAACTTGTCCCTGAACCAGACCGGTAGCGCTTACCTCGGGCAGTAATGCGGGAACACTGCTCATAGGATCAGCAATCAGGAGAATCTTTGAGGAGTCGGAATAAACTTCCACCACTTTTCCTATGAGAAATCCTTCGCTTGCCGCTGCCATTTTTTCCTTGATGCCATCTTTTGCCCCCTTGTTAATCATAATACTTTCCCTGATATTTGTTGGATCAAAAAAGGTAATATTTGCTGTTACAGTCTGAAATCCGCTATTGGTTTTGAAATTAAGTTCTCTCTTTAAAGACTCGTTTTCTTTTTCAGCCACAGTCATACGAGCCACCTCTGACTCTAATTTGTTAATTTGAGAACGCAGCTCTTTGTTTTCTTTTTGAAGATTGCCTATATTCCCGATGTTTGAAAAAAAGTCCCCGATTCCGCTTGCAGAACTTACAAAAACCATTCCAACGGGCTGAAAAATCTTCGTTACCCCAGAATCAACAGAGGAAAAAGAGCCCTTTGACTTAAAGAAAAGAAGGCTAAAAATAATGATTATAACACTGAAAAATATTAAAAATGATATCTTCTTCATATTGTTTTAGTTAATTAGAATCTTCCTGGTTCTCTAATCCCTGAGCATCTAATATCTAATTTATACTCTGGGTGATTTTTCATACTGAGTGGTCACCAAAACTTCTTTTAAGGACTCAATGTCTTCCAGTACCAATCCTGTACCGCGGACTACGCTTGTTAGCGGATCATCGGAAATATGAACCGGCATTTTTGTGTTCAGAGCAAGGAGTTTATTGAGCCCGCGAAGAAGTCCTCCACCGCCAGCCAGGATTATGCCTCTATCCATAATATCCGCAACTAACTCCGGCGGTGTTTCCTCAACTGTCATTTTTACCGCATCAACTATTTGCGCAATGGATTTATGCATTGCTTTTCTGACCTGATCCGTTGTTATGGTTAAGGCTTTTGGTAGTCCCGTTACCAAGTCTCTCCCGCGCATAGTTGCTTCCAGCTTTTCATCGCTTGGATAAGCGCTTCCTATGGCAATTTTTATCTCCTCTGCCGTTCTTTCGCCAAGAAGCAGATTGAACTCATCTCGCGCAAACTGAATAATATCCTCATTTAGCTCATCTCCCGCAATTCTAAGAGAACGAGAAGCGACTATCCCGCCAAGGGATATAACTGCCACTTCTGTAGTCCCGCCGCCAATATCCACTATCATAGATCCTGCAGGATCCTGAACGGGAAGCCTTGCTCCTATAGCTGCTGCCATCGGCTCCTCTATCAAAAACGACTGTCTGGCGCCGGCATTTATAGCTGCATCCTCTACCGCCCTTTTTTCCACCTCGGTAACACCCGACGGAATACCGATAACAACTCTGGGGCGGGGGAAAAGTGTAAAAGACTCTTTATGAACCTTGTCAATGAAATACTTAAGCATTTGTTCTGTTATCTCAAAATCACTAACTACTCCATCAACAAGCGGGCGGTTGGCAACAATGTTTCCCGGAGTCCTTCCAACCATTTTCTTTGCTTCCTCACCAATAGCCAAAATTTGTTTTGTCTTTGTATTTAAAGCCACAACAGACGGTTCATTGATAACTATACCTTTGCCTTTTACATAAACAAGGGTGTTTGCGGTCCCTAAATCAATGCCCACGTCGTGGGAAAAATATCCAAAAAATTTATTTAGCATAATATTCTTTGATTCTCTTAATTAAATCTTTCTCTTTGATAATTTCAGATTTTTCTTTATCTCTAAGCTTATACTCATATCCGCTCGACTTTCTTGTATTCTCTGAAGATACTACGCGAATTGGTATGCCTATCAAATCTGCATCGGCAAATTTGACTCCAGCAGATTCGTCTCTATCATCCCACAAAACATTGATTTCTTCATTCTTAAGAGTTTTATAGAGCTTTTCTGCTTCTTTTTTTGTATTCAAATCAACTAAATGAACCTGATACGGAGTTACTTCTTTTGGCCAAATCATTCCCTTATCATCAGATAAAACTTCAACTATTGCTCCCATTATTCTTGAGGGTCCTATTCCGTAACAACCCATAACAACTGGATTTTCTTTACCCTTTTTGTCTAGATAATTAACTTTAAAAGGATCCGTAAATCTTGTTTTTAGTTTAAAGATATTACCCGTTTCTATTGTTTTTATTTCTTTTAATTTTTTGCCTTCACATTCGGGACAAATCTTTTGTGCATTGATAATTTCCTTATTAATAGCTATGTTGCATTTCTCACACAAAAATACGGTATCTTCGCCTACTTCCGATTCCGTTTGAAATTCATGAGAAAATTTTGAAAAAGTTCCGCCAGAAGCAAGGGTTAAATATGTTTTTTTATCTAAACCTACTCTTTTGAAGATTTTTTTATAACTCTCTATAGCTCTGTCATAATACTTATCTAAATCCTTTTCATCTGCATGAAAAGAATATAGATCCTTCATTCGAAACTCACGCCCACGTAAAATACCCGACTTTGGCCTCTTCTCATCTCGAAACTTCGTCTGTATCTGAAAAACATATTTGGGCAGATCTTTATAGGAAAAAATAAACTTCTTTGCAAGTGGAGAGATGACCTCCTCATGTGTTCCGGCTAGAGCAATGTCGTTTTTAGAATAGTAACTTGTAAAACGATATAGATCATCCATTGTGTCCCATCGTCCCGTCTTCTTCCAACTCTCTTTTGGATGAAGTGCCGGCAAAAGGACTTCCTGACCCTCTATGACTATCATTTCTTCTCTAACAATATTTTCTATGTTCTCCAAAACCTTTTTACCAAGTGGGAGATAAGAATAGACTCCAGCCATTAACTGATCTATGTATCCAGCTCGAACCAAAAACTCGTGATTTTTACTCTCGGCTTTTTTTGAAATAAATTTGCTTGTTTTTGTGAAAAGTTTACTTACTTTCATATTTCTAATCCTAGTTTAAGTTTTTACATAATAACAAATCTAAAGATATCTTTGAAGGTTACAACTGCCATGAGGAGAATGAGAGCGCCAAAGCCGGCAAACTGAATGATATTTTTGGTCTTTGTTGAAAACTTTTTTCTGAATGCGGTTTCTATCAAAACAATGAGAGTATGCCCGCCATCCAGACCCGGAATGGGCAGGATATTAAATACTCCTACAGCCACAGATAAGATTGCTGTGAATTGAAGCAGCGCAGGAAGACCCATTTGCGCAAAGCTGCTCGTTATCACTATCAGCCCCACCGGACCGGCAACATTTTCTGAAACCTGAAAACTTGTTATCAGTTTAGTAAAGAGATCGAGAACACCGAGAACCGTCAGATACATTATTTTGACAGTCTCTGAAAATGATGCTGTCAAGCTAGTGAAAAAGGGCGCAGATATCTTGCCATCAGCTTCCAAAACCACGCCTATCCTATTTACCTCAATTTTCTTATTCCCTGCTTTTTGTTTTGTTTTGTATGTTGTTACTTTCTTTTCTATGGTTTTGCCATCACGTTCAATAACCGCATTCAATGTTACATCTTTGCTTTTATCTTTGTTCGCTTCATTTTGAATATATGAGATTAATCCAATCGTATTTTTAAATTCCTTGCCATCAATACTTTTTATTATATCTCCTTCTTGTATTCCCTCTTTCTCTGCCGGAGACCCCTTTTCAATACTTGAGACGATAATCTTCATATTATTCACAACACCTTTATGGCTATCCATACCAGGGATGATCGGCTGCATACCAAAAAGGTAACCGCCAAAAAGTATAAACCACGCCAGCATAAAGTTTAGAAATACCCCGGCAAGCAGTATCATTATTTTCGTATGCGCCGGTTTTCCGGCATAGCTTTTGGGATTGTCCGGATCCGAGCCATCATCACCATATATTTTTACATATCCGCCCAGAGGAATAAGGTTGATAGAGTACCTTGTATCCCCTTTCTTTGTGCTCCATAGCCTTGGCGGAAAACCAAAGGCAAAGTCATCTACCCTAACCCCGCTTCTCTTTGCCATTATAAAATGACCAAGTTCGTGCACAAAGATTATGAGGGCAAAAACAAATATTATTCCCAGTGCTGATATTAAAAGCTCCAAACAGGGCTCCTTTCCTTAGTTTATTGTCATCCCGAACCCCGATCCGGAATCCATCTTTTTTAATATAGACTCTGAATCAAGTTCAGAATGACAAGAATTCAAAATTAAATAGTCAGAAGATCTTTTTCTTTTTTAGATAAAGCTTCCTCAATTTTATTATTATATTTATCAACTACCTTCTGCAGCTGCTCTTCTCCATAATACATATCATCTTCTGATATATTCCCATCGGCCTTGGCTTTTTTGATTCGGTTCCAAGCCTCTCCGCGAACATTACGAACTGATACTTTGGCGCTTTCCGCTTTTTCCTTTGCTATCTTTACAAACTCCTTTCTCCTATCCTCTGTGAGCTCAGGAAGATTAATACGGATATTCTCACCGGCATTAATGGGGTTCAGTTTTAAGTCCGACTCTCTTATGGCAGTTTCTATCTGAGACAGATTTGACTTGTCCCACGCCTGAATAAGAATAGAGCGCGGTTCAGGGATCGAAATGCTGGCAACCGCCTTGATGGGATTTTTCGTTCCATAAACATCTACCATTATATCTTCAACCAGTGATGCGCTTGCCCTGCCGGTATGAAGTGTCGCCAGTTCCTCTTCTAGTATCGCTATGGCCTTCTGAAACTTTGGTTCTGTCTCTTTTATGAGTTCTTGTATCATCGTCGCGTTCCTCCAATCACTAATTACTTATCTAAAACTAATCTACTAATATATTATACTGATATTTTATTTGTATCATTTGTAGATACGGGTTTCTATTTGTAATTAGTAACCTTTATTTTCCAAGCTCATATCTTACAAATCTTCGTATTTCTATTTTCTCGCCAATTTTTCCGATAAGATCACTCAAAAGCTCTTCAATAGTTATATCGGGATTTTTTACAAACGGCTGTTTCATAAGGCAGTTTTCGGTGAAATACTTATCTTTTTTGCCTTCCCAGATTTTATTTAGAATGTTTGACGGCTTACCCGCTTTCTTCAGTTTTTCTATCTCTATTTCCTTTTCTTTATCCAAAACCTTTTTAGGCACCTCTTCCGGGTTTAGATACTCCGGGTTTGCCGCTGCTATATGCATAGCTATGTCACGAGCAAAATCCTTAAAATCTTTGTTTCTTGCCACAAAGTCAGTTTCAGAGTTCACTTCCACGAGTACTCCTATCTTGTCCCCATGGACATAAGAGACAACCACCCCTTCTTTCGCTTCACGATCGGCCCTCTTTGCCGCTGTAGCTGCGCCTTTTTTCCTTAAATGCTCTATAGCTTTATCAACATCTCCTTTTGATTCTATCAGTGCTTTCTTACAATCCATCATAGGCGCGCCTGTCATTTTGCGCAAAACAGCTACATCTTTAGCTTTTATATCTGCCATTATTTATCTCCTTTGTTTTTCGCATTCTTTGGTGTAGAAGAGTTGCTCTTTGTTGCTTTAACTTTAACTTCTTTTTTAGGAACAGACTTTTCGTCTTTTTCTGGTTTTTTGTCAGAAGCAGGTTTTCCTTCTTTCTTCTCTGCGCCCTTATCAGATTGTACTTCCTCACTTTTCACTTTTACCTTGCCAATTGCCTCTGCCATATACTCTGTAATTATTTTTATTGTTTTCACAGCATCATCGTTTGCAGGGATGGGATAGTCTACCATACCGGGATTTACATTCGTATCCGCAATAGCTATGATCGGTATACCTATTTTTCTTGCTTCCTTCACTGCAGTCATTTCCTTGACTGTATCCACGACATATAGAGCATCCGGTACTTTAGTAATATCCAGAATTCCGCCAAGATTTGCATTCAGCTTTCTGAGTTCTTCTTTAGCTTTCAGTTTTTCTTTCTTTGTCATATTAGAACCCTCTTCCAGCTTTCTCTCCAAGTCTTTCATATACTTGGTCCTGGATGCTATGGTTTGAAAGTTTGTCAGCATTCCGCCAAGCCAGCGTTCAGACACATAGGGCATACCGCACTTCTCGGCCTCTTCCTTTATAATGCTTTGTGCTTGGTTTTTGGTCCCGACAAAGAGTATCTTG
>CAZTWZ010000033.1:0-6621 GCA_964617835.1 uncultured Candidatus Saccharibacteria bacterium
CTTTAAAACGCCACCGCATATACCCATTTTTTTCCAATCTTGAGAGAAAATATTGTGTTCCTCCGCTTCCTCTATTGCCGCGTCCGGATATTGTGAAGAAAGCATTTTCTCTACCATATCAAGGAGTGTAATAGGAACGCCAATATAGAAAAATATTTCTTTTTCTTTTGCTACTATTTCAAGAGCAATGTGTCTTTGTCCGTAAAGCAGATTTCGATGGACATTTTTTAGACCTTTTTTATAAACAACTGAAAGGTTGGCATAAAAGGTCTCCATAAAAGAAATGATTTCCCTCCCTACATCTCTATCGTCACGATTTTTGACTTGCTGCTCTTTTGAACCCATTTCCCTTGGAACACGAATCATCAGAGGAACAATCTTCAGCGAACGTTCAATCTGTTTTTTGTAAGCATTTGTTCTCTTGTAAAAATAAATAGCTACTAATCCTGAAGTGATTAGCAGTAGAGACCCTCCTGTAATAAAGATTATCATTTTTTAATAACTCAATAATTTAATAACTAACAATCTATAAACTCATAAATCAATTTACCTATCTCAGCTTTTCTTGATGTTTTTTCCAAATCTATCTTTGAGATATTGAACCTGTACATCTTCGTGATCCTCTTCTTCTCTATATGGATCATTTTTGTCTTTTTCTATAACGTTTTCCGCCGCCTTAATATATGGCTCATCACTCCCGGCAGTTTTCTGCCCTTGCGCGGGATTATTTTGAGAAACAGGATTTGACTGTGTTTGCGGCTGCGCCTGAGTATTTTGTAAATTACTTTGAATTTTTTGTACGGCTTTTTTGTCGTCTTTTTGCGGAGAGGGTTGGGGTACAGACGACTTGCCGGCAACCTCAGATGTCTCAACCGGTTTTTGTACACCTTGCTCTGCCCTTTTTTTTTGCTCTTCCGGACTTTGCGCTTGTCTTTGATTATCACTTATCATAATGGCCTCCATCTTCAATAATAACTACCAATATATTAGTTCATCTGATGATAAATTGCGAATTCTAATAATGAATGGTTACCGGTGTCCCTATAGGCGCCCAGTTATAGATAAACTGAGCCGTAGAAAGAGTAGCATTTATGCATCCATGCGAACCATTCCACTTATAATCCTGACCTCCGAAGTAGCTTCTCCACCATGCCTGATGAATAGCATGCCCCTGGGAAGTAAAGTAGCTTACATAATGTATACCGCAAAGAGGCTGAGTACTTGGGGGATTAGGCATACATACATTGTATGCTTTCCTTGAAATAAGGAAAGTTCCCGTAGGTGTATTCCAGCCATTTCTCCCCGTCGTAACGGCCCAGCTGCCAACCTTGACTCCTCCCTTAAGATACGCTTCCATATGCTGAGTTGATATATTGATATCTATATACTTGTCCCAGTTTGCAACTATAACATAGTCTTTTTTCGTCTGAAAATAATCCATTTTCATCGGAATGACAAGAGAAACACTTGCGTCTGACTGAAGTTTTTGAGAAATCTGGCTGCCGAGTGCCGCTTCATCAATAATAAGACCGTTTTTCCCTTCCTGAGTTACAATTTCTTTTGTCTGATTTTCAACTCTAATTTTTTGGTCTACTGCATATACATTTATCCCCTGACCTATAGTTTTAAAATAAGATGTCATTTTTGCGGAATCTATAACCATCTCCCACGGAGATTTATCATCTTTTCTGGTAAAAGTTACCCAGGAAACCAGAACTTCCTTCGACGGCACATAAGTCTTTCCCTGATAAGAAAGAACTACGCTTTTAGAGGTTATTTTATCTGCGGTTATTGCCAGCTCTCTTGTTTGCTCATCAAGAATTACCGGTGAAGCAACATTAGTTTCAATCTTCAGAGGTTCTGACTCAAAACTCGTTGTCGCTGCCAAAATCTGTTGTTTGAGCTCTTCTGTTTTTAGTTTCCTTCCAAAAACCGCCGGCACTACCTGCATAGCAGAGCCTTCCGTTATAATTTCAGAATCTTTGGGAGCAATATTTATCTGTGATTCAAGTCCAGCCAGATAATCATTCATTTTCACATCATCTACAGAATAAACGAGATTAACATTATACTTTTTAAAAGCATAAGTCTTTGATCCTATATTAATTTTATATTGCGCAAAAAATCTCTTGCCGCGATTTAAGAAGTTAGCCAGTATACTCTCATCTCGTCCATAAGAATACGCCGCATCTAATATTGTATCTTTATCATAACTTATTCCAAGATCACCATATGTAGCTTCAAAGTTCTGATTTTCACCTTCTATTGTGAGCTTATAACTGGCGATTTTATCGTCTATGAGTTTAGCCGCCTCCTCCTTTGTTTTTCCTCCCACATCTACGCCAAAAGTATATACACCAGTATATATCTTTTCTTCATTGTGAGTTTGGTAAGCATAAGACGTCAGAGCAAAGAGAAAAATCGGTAAAATAATTAAAATTACAAAAGAACCATGAAATGATAAAATTTTTGGTTTTTTGAACTCAAGGAATTTGAACTTTTCCTTTTCTCTTTTATGAATAGCATTTTTTGGTTCGTCTGTTTTGGCAGGTTTTTTGAGACTCGGCGAATCTTCCGTCTTATCTTTACCAAAAGAAAATGGATTTTTAGCGGTTATTGAATCTACAAAACTATTCTTGGCTTCCTTCACTTCTCAGATGCCCTCCCAAGCTTTTTTGTATTTCTTTAATAATTTTTTTCTGATCATCATCCACCTCTCTATCAGTTAGTGTTCTTGTCATAGACTGATATATAAATCTTATTGAAACGCTTTTTTTGCCTCCAGGCAATCCTTTGCCTCTATAGATATCAACTATCTCTGTTTTGGCCCTGATTTTTGAAGATACTGAACAGATAACCTGTTCAATCTCTGAAATTTTCACTTTTTCATCTAGTGTAAATGTCAGGTCTCTCTCTGATGCGGGAAACTTCGGAAATGGCTGATATTTTTTTACTTTACCATAATCTTCTAATAAGAATTTTATATCAATCTCAAGCATTAAGATATCATCTTTTATACCAAACTGACGCTTTATTTTTTCGTTCATTTCACCTAAAAACCCTGTTTTTTTATTATTTATCGTGATGGTAGCGGAACGCCCTGATTCCAGTATGTTAATACTTTCATCAATAAATCCATAATTTGTAATATTCAGTTTTTTAAATATTAATTCTAACATTCCTTTCATTTCAAAAAATGATCTACCATCTTTCTTGTTAGAACTTAAAGCAATAGATAATAAGGTTTTTTCAACTGGAATCCCCTTTTTATCAGGCTGATAAATATTAGCTATTTCAAAGACATTAATATTTGAAAAGTTATCTTGATTTATCTTAATATTACCTAGAAGCGACCCAGCTAGTGATGTACGCAGATACTCCATATCCGAAGATATGGGGTTTGAGATTTTGAAATGTTTATTAACATTACCGTCCAATAAACCAATAACTTCTTCGGAAGTGAATGAATAGTTAATGACCTCTGAAAACCCCGCACCCGCCAAAATATCCTTAACTTCTGAGGTTAAGTCTAGTTTTTTATTAGTCTGAATGTCTGTCAACTCCCCTGATGGTAGTTTTGAGGGCAGGTTATTATAGCCATAAATCCTTGCCACTTCTTCAAAAAGATCCTCCTCTATAGATATATCAAGGCGCCACCAAGGAACTTTCACTGCCAAAACATTAGCTGACTTTTTACAGTCAAATCCAAGCGATGTGAGAATTGAGACTATTTTAGCTTCAGAAATCTGAAAACCAAGGAACTTTTCAAATTTAGATAGACTCATATTAACTATTTGTGCAGAATCTTTTTGATTCATTATATCGATATTTTCTCCGGCTGAACCACCCGCAAGTTTTAAGATTAACTCTGCAGCTCTTTCTATAGCAATTTCCTGCAATTTGACTGGCAGTCCCTTCTCGAAACGACTAGAAGATTCACTTCTCAGTCTTAGCTTTTGTGCCGTTTTTCTTATTGTGCCTCTGTCAAAGTTTGCTGCTTCTAAAACCATGTTTTTTGTAGAATTTATTACTTCAGAACTAGCCCCTCCCATCACGCCGGCAACTGCTATTGGTCCAACGCTATCCGAAATTAGCAGATCTTCTGTATTGAAACTTCTCATGACACTATCCAGTGTCTCCATTCTCTCGCCATTTTTCGCTTTTCTGATAGTAATTTTATCTCCCTGAATCTTGTCCATATCGAAAGCATGCAGTGGCTGTCCCCACTCAAGCATCACATAGTTTGTCACATCAACAATATTATTTATCGGACGCACACCGGCAGATATAAGGTAGTTTTGCATCCACTTTGGGGATGGTTTGATTTTAACATTCTCTATGACTTTACAAATATATCTTGAACATAAATCTTTATCTTTTATTTCAACCTTAATCTTCTTTTTTGAAGTTTTTTGTACTTTCTTTGGTTCTGAAATCTTGAGTTGAGTGTCAAGGGAAGCTGATGTTTCACGAGCCATGCCGATCACAGAAAAGCAGTCGGGACGGTTTGGCGTAAGATCGATGTCCAGTACTGTATCACCACCAAAAATCTTATTTATATCTGTACCGTTTTCTATCTTTTTATCAAAGAGGGGCAGTCCTCCATCTTCAATGCCTAATTCTTCATTAGAGCAAATCATGCCATACGACTTAATACCTCTTAGCTTTACTTTTTCTACCTTTAGTTCACCTACCTTTGTCGGAGCAAGAGCAACTGGAACTTTATCACCGACATTCACAACAAACATGGCACCGCAGATAATTTGTCGTGGCTTGGTCTCGCCAACATCAATCTGGCAGACATGAAGCTTGTCAGCATCTGGATGTTTCTTAATATCAGCTATTTCACCAACAACTATATTTTTGAATTCATCGCTTTTATGTATTTGATCAACTTCAGACCCAGACAACGTTAAAGCTTCCGCTAACTTCTCAGCTGAGACTTTGATGTCTACATATTCTTTTAACCAACTAACTGGTACTCTCATCTTAAAACTGCTCCAAAAATCTTAAATCACCACTATAGCCCAAGCGTATATCATCTACTCCATGATAAAGCATCATCAGTCTCTCTATGCCAAAACCAAAAGCAAAGCCGCTATATTTTGTCGGATTAACGCCCATGTTTTTTAATACCGTGGAGTTTACCATCCCACAAGGCATCACTTCAAGCCACCCCGACTGCTTACAAACCGGACAACCCTTGCCTCTGCACAAAATACAGCTTATATCCAAGTCGATGCTCGGCTCCGTAAAGGGATAGTAGTGCGGTCTAGCCCGTGTTTTCACATCATCGCCAAATATTTTTTTTGCAAAGTGTCTGAGAGTACCAAGCAGATCAGTCACTGTAATACCTTCATCTATAACAAGACCATCCAGCTGATGAAAGGTTGCTTCATGTGAAGCATCAATGGTGTCATTTCGATAACACTTTCCTGGTGTCACTACTCTTACTGGTGGCTTCTTACCTTCCATGAAGCGCACATCAGCATTGGTCGTGTGTGTTCGAAGAAGAAGCTTCTTATCGTCTGAGATATTTCTACCATCTTCTATGTAAAAAGTATCAAACGAATCTCTTGCCGGGTGATCTTTCGGAACATTTAAAGAATCAAAATTATAATAAGCAGTATCAACTTCTGGTGACTCATAAACCTCAAATCCCATTGATTGAAAGACCCCCAGGGACTTCCTGATAAATTGTGTCATGGGATGCAAGTGACCATAGGGATATTTCATTCCTGGTTCTGTGATATCAATTGATTTCTTCTTTGACTTATTTAGAAGATCGTTCAACTTAACATTAATCAATTCTTCTATCTCTGCCTTGAGCTTGTTTGCTTCTGCACCAACTTCTTTTCTTTTCTCAACTGATAATATAGAAAGACCTTTTAAAAGCTTTGTCAGTTCACCCTTTTTTCCTAAATACTTCACCTTCAAACTAGTCAGGTCACTTTTTGACTCTGCTCTATTTAAATCTTCTTCAAACTGTTTTTTTAATTCTTTGATGTTCATCACTTTAAATTTAATTCGTATTTATTTGTAATTAATAACTATACTTTTAAATCTTTGCTTATTTTTTCTATATCCATTCGTACTTATTTATAATTTGTAGATTAGGGTTTCAATTCGTAATTAGTAACTATACTTTTTCCTTAAAAAACATATCAAATGCTATAACGCTTACTGCCAGCAGTGCCGCATCCCACCAGTTTAAGAGATTGGCCGCTCTCATTATCATAAGCACTGTAAAATATAGTGCGATCAAAGTCCCTTGACGAAATGCTGATTTTAGATTTCTGAAAATTATTTCATTATTTGATGCTTTTCTTCGAATGTAAAAGCCAACTATTGTTGTGAAACAAACCAGAAGTAAAAACAGGCTTATAAAAAAAGAACCATAACTTACAGCACCCATCTCGGGGGTAGTAAAGTTTAAAATGAAGACAAGCGCGAGGGAGAAGATAAGCACCCCCAAGGCCATCCCGTTTATATATTTTCGCCAGGCCATAAAATCCCTTGTTTATGTCTGTAATCAATTATAAGCATTTTTTCCGCTCGCTTCAACAGGTTGTTACGGTCCATAACATATTGGACTTTTTAATAGGTATAAAGTTATTCACA
>CAZTWZ010000034.1:0-6603 GCA_964617835.1 uncultured Candidatus Saccharibacteria bacterium
TAGTCGTTGAATCAGGCTAATGAAGGAATTGCGATAATGAAAACTTCAAAGTTATGGAAAGAAAGATACTTTTACATAAGAATCACACGAGTTTTTAAATGAAAATTTTATTTATAGTTCATGATTACTGGCCAAACTTTAATGCAGGAGTTGAAAATCATACACATTATTTGGCTCAAGCTTTGTCAAAGAATCATGATGTTTTTATTTTTACCACAGAGCCCAATTCTTCGGACGAAAAACATGAAATTTACTTTGAAGATAGTGTCAAGATTATAAAAATTCATACAAAGGATGATAAACCGGTAAATCCGCGAGAAACCTATATTAATGATAAGCTTGATCAGATTTTTGCGGAGTATATTGACGAAATAAAACCAGACGTTATTCATATCCAACATCTTATTCGGCTCTCTCTGAGTTTCATTGATATTATAAATGAAAGAAATATTCCGCTTGTTTATACCCTTCATGATTTATGGTTTGAGTGTCCTTATTTTAGAAAATACAAAAACAAAAGAAATTGTGATGTAACAAGCAAAAACATAGATGATTGCAATAACTGTCTTGAAGTGATGATTCCACCGAAAAAAAATGTTGAAACAGTGAAACCTATTGGTTTGAAAGCTAAGCTAAGGAAATATCCATTGGTTTTTAACTTTTTTAAGGCAATTAGAAATACCCCATTTTTAAAAGATTTGTTCTGGGTATTGCTAAAAAAGATTAGCGAAATCCGATCAGGTCAATTTCTAAAGAAGTCTTCTCCAGAGAAAAGCTTGATTGAAATAAGAAAAGATGTTTTTAAAGATTATTATCAAAAAGTAGACTTGTTTATAACTCCATCTGCATTTTTGGCAAAAGAGGCCATAGATTTTGGATTGTCTAAAGAAAAAGTCATGATTATACGACATGGTATTCCTACTTTAAGTAAGAATACCAAGATATCTAAAAAGACTTATAATAAAAAAAGTAAAATAAACTTTGGTTTTGCGTCACACATCACTGAAGATAAAGGATTTTTTCTTCTAATTCATAATTTTGAAAAGTTACTTAAAGAATATAGTAACATTCAATTATCTATTTATGGTTCTTATGACAAAAATGATAAGCTCATTAAAAAAACTCTTGCGACCCTCAAGAAGCCCATAGTTTATGGGGGAGTTTATGATAGTAGAGATACGGATAAAATATTTAGCAAACTAGACGTATTGATTGTCCCCTCTTTATGGAATGAAATCTATGGCTTAGTGGTTGATGAGGCATTTCTAAATAATATACCAGTTATAGTTTCCAATAAAGGCGCAATGCTAGAGAGGGTGACAGATGGTAAAAATGGGTTTATTTTTAATCCTAATAAAAGAAACGATTTATATGAAAGAATGAAAACAATTTCCGATAATCCTGTTATATTAAACCGCTTAAAAGGATCTATACCGAAAGTGAAGTCAATGGAGAGATATTCAACTGAACTAGAAAAAGTATATAAAGGAATATTAGACAAGAGATAAAAAGCTATATTCTATTCTTTATAAAAGATATAAACTTTTGGGCGAATGCCTTAACGCCCTCTTCTTTTAATAAATAGATAGCGTAACTCATTCTTCTTTTTGTTTTACTTACTTTAGGGCGCAAAGGAGTCGCTTCTTGCATGAGTTGTTCGCCAAAGTTATTTTTAATTAATAAATCTCTGTCGGGAGATATGCGACCACTTTTAATAAAATTTGCTAGATTTAAAGTTATTTCTTCCCAGTAGAAATCTTTTTTAACATTTTTGAGGTTCTTTCTCAAGAATTCTAGCTTACCACGGTTTTTATATAAGGATTCAATCTTCTCATAAATTTCTTTAGAGTTGTTATCATCCAAAATAACGGCTGCTTCTTTTTGGGCAAGCATTTCACTCAGTTCATCTCCACCGCTTGTTAACATTGGTAGCTCCCCCCAAATAAAGTCAACGACTCTTGTTCTCCATGCATAAGTGGATTCGGTGCCAGGGTTGTGGAGATTGATTAAAAGATCAGCCTCAAGATACCAGTTACTTCTTTCCTCATAGGGTATCCAATCAACAAAATGAACATTTTTACCATATAGCTTTCTTGATTTAGTATATTTAACAACAGATTCATATTTTTCTATAAATTCAGGCTCGACAGAGAAAGGATTTCTTCCCCCCAGTATTACCAGCTTAATGTTTGAGTATTTTTTCGAAAGTTTCTCAACGGCGTCTAGCAGAGGATTGATATCAAACCAAGGATAGATACCGCCAAACCACAAGAGCATAAAGTCATTGCTCTCTATTAATTTTCCTTTAGCAACATCCTTGGTATGTTTTGGTCTTTGTTTATATATACCAAAAGGCACTATATTCAATAAGTTATTCTCATAGGTCAAGGGGTTGATTCGGCCAAAAGCCCCTAGAACCCCATTATATAAATGATATTGTGCATTATTTGCGCATAAAAAGTAATCGCCTCTCGGAAAGGCGTAGTTCCAGTGTTTCACATTGACTAAATGCTCTTTTAGACCATCAAAGCTTTTTTTGGTATTTCTTGCTTGTGACTCAATGTAGATTGGTACATATAAATCTATGATCATGGGTTTTTCCTTGTCTGTTTTTTCTGCCATAAATTTCATCAAGTCACCCCTTGAATACAAAACATATGAAGAATCATGAATGTCGCATAAATGTTTAAGATTTTCAAAGTTCCAATTACAAACACGGATGCCATCCCTTGTGGTTGTTTTTTTTATTGGGAAATCATCAGGTACAGCCACAGTAACGCTAATGCCATGATGAGCAAGACCCTTGGCAATACCCCAAGCCCTTAAGCCCCCGCCCTCAACTATTGATTTTTTTGAAGTTGGCACCGGACCAACAGATAAGATTAAAATTTTTTTCATTAAATTCCTAGCTAGTAAACAATGCAGCTTCAATTCTACCCTTTATGAGGTAACATTTCAAGACTAACTGCACTTTAAGTGTTCTTGAAATTATAGTATAATTAGTGAATATGCAGGAGCTATAATGGATGAATTGAATAAGAGCAAGAACCAAAGCGAAGATGTTAGTATTGTTATTCTTACCTATAACAAACTTGGTTACACTAAACAGTGTCTGAAGGCGCTTCAGAAAAATACGCCAAAACAATATTTAAATGATGTGGTAGTTGTTGATAATGGCTCTACTGATGGTACTCAACAATATTTAAAATCATTGGAATGGGTACAACTTATTGCCAACAGGGATAATCTTGGTTTTGCTAAGGCTTGCAACCAGGGGGCAGAAAAAGCAGTTGGTGATGTATTGGTTTTTTTAAATAATGATACAGAGGTACAAAAAAACTGGCTTGAGCCAATGCTTAGTACACTTAAAGATAAGAAAGTAGCTATTGCCGGCTCTAAGCTACTTTTTCCAGATGGGCTTATCCAGCATGCAGGGGTTGTTATTGCCAGCGATCATATCCCAAGGCATATATATTATCGTGATGGGGCAGATAAGTTGTATGTAAATAAACAAAGAAATTTCAAGGCGGTCACTGCTGCGTGTATGGCTATAAAAAAGAATATTTTTGAAGAAGTTGGGGGATTTAGTAAAGAGTATATTAATGGAATGGAAGATATAGATCTTTGCCTCAAGGTTTTTCATAAGGGCTATAAAATCATGTATTGTCCAAAGAGTGTTATTATACATCATGAAAGTGTCTCACGGGCGCGGCATAAATATGATATCCAAAATAATGATTTATTTTTAGAGAAGTGGGGTGACGAGGAGCCTGATGAGCAAAAATATTATGATGAGGATGGGAGAAGCTGGTTTTATAAGAAAGACAGGGAGCTGGTAAATAAATATTATAATATTTATTATGATCAAAAGCCGATTGTTTTCCAGGCTCCCGGATATTTATACAGGTTTTTTCACAGAGTTATGACGGCTATAGGTCTAATTTTGAAATTTGATATCAAAGAACTAAGACAAAGAATAACGAAGGTAAAATGATTAGAAAAATAACTAAATCAATTAAAAATCCTAGAAAAGCTCTAAAAATAGTTAAAAAACGGTATTTAGGGTTGGATGTTAATGTTGTTTTAAAAGAATTCGGAAAAATCTCCCAAAAGGTAAGTACAAAAACTGATGTACAACTGCCCAAAGTCAGTATTATCGTTATTACTTTCAATAATCTCAAATATACCAAGGCTTGTCTTTATAGTGTTCTTGCTCATTCAAACTATCCGAATCTTGAAATTATTATTATAGATAATGCCTCAAAAGATGAAACGCCAGAGTTTCTTGAAAGTTTCAAGAAAAAACACAAAAATATAAAGCTGATTTTAAACAAGAAGAATAAGGGCTTTGCAGGTGGTTGCAATCAAGGCATCAAGGAAGCGACTGGTGAATATATAATATTTCTAAATAACGATACCATTATTACACCGGACTGGGTACAAAATATTATAAAATCCCTCAAGGACAAAAAGGTTGGCCTAGTTGGTCCGATAACAAACTTTATGTGGAATCATCAGGAGATTGATATTTTTTATAGATCGCTTGATACGATGCTCAAAAAATCAGGGAATATTACAGATAAAAACAAGGATAAAACTAGAGAAGCAAACGATATTGCCTTTTTTTGTGTGGCGGCAAGAACGGATCTGATTAAAAAAATAGGAGAGCTAGATACCCGTTTTAATGTTGGCATGTTTGAAGATGATGACTACTGTCTAAGGGTCAAAAAAGCTGGATACAAAATAGTTGTGGCAGAAGACGTTTTTATACATCATTTTGGACAAATTTCTCTTTTTAGTCTGGGAAATAGCGAGTATAATAGAATATTCACCGAGAATAAGAAAAAGTTTGAAAAAAAATGGAGAATAAAATGGGAAGAGAAATAAGTCTTACTATATGGGTTCCCGCTTGCGCGGGAATGACAAGGGAATAATATGAAAGAGTTTGCAATATCTTTTACGAAAAAAATATTCGGTATTAATGCGAGAAACTCACTGAAGATCTTTATTTTCAAGCATCCTTACCTTTCAATGAGAGAATCATATTTTACGAAGAAGAAATATAAAAAGGAATTGGCAGCAATCTTAAAGAAGCACAAAAATGTAAAGGGTATTATTATTTATCCGGCTATTTCTGACTGGAACATGCCTCTAACCCAGCGATTCAACCATTTGTCCATTACACTCTCTAAGGCCGGCTATCTTTTCTTTTATGGAACTCATAACTTAAGGTTTGACAATGTGAAAGGATTTGAAAAAATAGGAGAAAATCTTTATCTTACGAACCAAATGGAGATTTTAAAGGACATAAAAGATCCCATCCTGTATATTACCTGGGCGGCAAATAGCTTTTACATGAAGAGATACAAGGCGAAAACCATCATTTATGATTTTGTTGATGATTTGGAAATGTTTCCTCTTGTAGGCGATAAAATATATAAGTGCCACGATGAACTTTTAGAAAAAGCAGATATTATCTTGGTTACGGCCAATCGCCTGATTGATAAAGTTAAAGGCAGAAGGCCTGATGCGGTGCTTTCTCATAATGCTGTGAGCTTTGATGTCTGGCAAGTTGAAGAATCGGTTAAACCAGACAAAGAAATGAAAAAATTAGTTGAGGGAAAACCTATCATTGGCTATCTGGGTTCTCTTATAAAAAGCTGTTTTGATTATGATCTCTTGAAATATGCCGCAAAGTCTCGTCCTGATTATAACTTTGTGATTAGCGGCCCCCTAGATTTTGATACCTCAAACATTGAGCATAAATGGGGTGATTATCCCAATATTCACTTTGTTGGGACGGTAGAAAAATATGAGGATTTGGCAGAAAGAATTCATTTTTTTGATGTCTGTACCGTTCCTTTTGTCTTAAACCATGTGACTCAGTCTATTTCTCCGCTAAAGCTTTTTGAATATATGGCGGCAGGGAAGCCGATAGTCACAAGCGATATGCGGGAGTGTAAGAAGTACAAAAGTGTTCTAGCATCTAAGAGCAAAGAAGAGTTTGTAAAAAATCTGGATAAAGCCGTCAAACTAGGTAAAGATAAAAACTTCAAAGAGTTAATTATAAAAGAGGCAAAAGAAAATACATGGGAGGCAAGAACTGAAAAGATAGTGGAGCTTCTTGATGAATGTGACGGAAAAAGAAAAAAAGTTTCTATTCTCGGTGTGGGTGTTGATGTCCTGACTTTTAAGCAGTCTGCGGAAAGAGTTTTAAGAGCGGCCAGGAAAAAAAAGGAGTTTTTCATAGTAACGGCAAATGCTGAGATACTTTTCAAGGGTGCAAAAGATAAAAATTTAAATAAAATATATGAAAAAGCTGATATGGTGACGGCTGATGGATCGGGTGTTGTTCTGGCGGGGAAGATGTTGGGGAAGGATCTGCCTGAAAGAGTTGCCGGAGCCGATTTGGCAGAAGAGCTTTTGAAAAGAGGAGAGAAAGAAGGGCTAACATTTTATTTTTTAGGAGCAACAGAGGAGATTTTAGAAAAAGCAGTTAAAAATATGCGGCAAAAATACCCTAAGATTATAATTGTCGGCTATCAGACTGGCGGAGTTTGCAGTAATGATGGTAGTTTCCAGGATGACGAGCAAATTATCAAA
>CAZTWZ010000035.1:0-6427 GCA_964617835.1 uncultured Candidatus Saccharibacteria bacterium
GCCTTTATAAATTGTATGCTTATTTTATAGTAAAAAATTTCAAAAGTCAAAGGTTATTTTATCTTTAAGTTAGGATTAGGGGTTAATAATTTTGGCTCGGTAAAGCCGAAATATTCTCGTTTATAATAGGCAGCCGCACCTATCATAGCTGCATTATCTGTACAATATTCAAGATTAGGCATGTAGAATTCCACTTTTAATTCTTCACACATTTTTTCTAGTTTCTCTCTTAATTTCTGATTTGCAGCTACTCCACCGGATAGAATAAATGACTTTGGTTTGTACTTTTCTATGGCTCTTTGGCTGTTTTGTGCCAGGGTATCAACTAAAGTTTTTTGAAAGGATGCTGCAATATCCGCTTTATCTGACTCGGAAAGATTCTGGACTTGGCCAGAATGACGAAAAGAGAGAACCTCATTTAGAACAGCTGTTTTTAAGCCTGATAGACTGAAATTCAAGCTTGGTTCGGGGTATTCCAGAAATCCTTCTGAACTACGCCTTGGTTCAGGCGTAAGGTCAACTATGGGGAATTTATACCTATTTTCATCTCCTTTTTCAGCTAACTTACTTATACTCGGTCCGCCTGGGTAGGGGAGAGCAAGTAGTGCCGCTACCTTGTCAAATGCTTCGCCGGCAGCATCATCTCTTGTCGAACCAATAACTTCGAATTTGTAGTGTTTAGGCATATAAATCAGCATGGTATGCCCCCCTGATACTAAAAGTGCTATTAGCGGAAAGGTTGGTCCGATGGTATTGGGTATTGTGTATTCTGTATTGAGTATTTTTTTTGACTTTTGACTTTTGACTTTTGACTTTTCGCCAATCCAATTGGCGTACACGTGCCCTTCAAGGTGATTTACGGCGATTAAGGGTTTTTTATTCAAGATTGCTAATGTTCTGGCAGTTTCCGTGCCCACGATCAAGCTTCCAACAAGGCCAGGTCCCTGAGTAACAGCTATAGCATCGATATTGTCCCATTTGAGGTTAGATTTAAGCAATGACTCCTCTATAACAGGAATAACTGCCTGCACATGAGCGCGGGCGGCGATTTCGGGCACCACGCCGCCGTATAAGACATGGATGTCTATTTGTGAAGCAACTACATTAGATAAGGCTTCATGCTCGTCTCTCACGACTGCAGCCGCAGTTTCATCACAACTTGTTTCTATGGCAAGTATATTCATAGTGATTGATATTATACCTTAAATATGCTAAATTGTACTATCAAATCTTATATTTGAGCTGTATTAATTCTTCTAAAGGTGGTTAAATTAAAATAATGGAAATACTTCAAATCCTCTCTAAAAAATCAAACAATATTTTCCAGTCCGATGCTTGGGCTGATTTTCAGGCAGGGCTTAAGCGTAAGTCATGGGTAGTGAAAGGGGACAATATCCAGGGATTGGTTCTTAAGTACCCTCTGTATAAGAATAAATATTATTTTTATTCTCCGCGCGGACCAATAATGACAGGAAAGGCAAAGCTGCAGGATTTAAAGCTATTTCTTCGTAAAGTAGAAACATTGGCAGAAAAAGAAAACGCAGTTTTTTATCGCATAGAACCATATTTGCTTGATCAGGCGGACATATATAAGTTTGGTTTCCGAAAAATGGCTAAGCATGCTCCAGTTTCACAACAGTTTTCACCCGACAATACACTTGTTTTAGATATTGCCAGATCTGAAGAGAAGATATTGGCCGATATGAAGCCTAAGTGGCGCTACAACATTAATCTTTCCAAGCGAAAGGGGATTAAGGTTAGAGAGGGCAAGAACCTTAAAGACATCAAGATTTTTTACATGCTTACCCAGGAGATGGAGAAGAGGGGAGGATATCAGGGACATGAGTATAAGTATTACGAGGAGATGTATAAAACCTTGGTGAAAGAAGGTGTTTTGAAGCTTTTTATAGCTGAGCATGAAGGGAAGCCGCTAGCAGCTGTTTTGGTGTCTTATTTTGGCCAGGTTGCGACTTATCTACATGGCGCTTCCGGAAACGAGAAACGAGAACTGATGCCGACCTATGCGCTTCAGTGGAGGGCAATTTGTGAAGCGAAAAACATGCGATGCCGGATATATGACTTTTGGGGCGTATCTCCAAAAGGCGATAAAAACCATCCCTGGACCGGTATTTCCAGGTTTAAAAGGGGGTTTGGCGGGGAAGAGCTTAGCTTTGGCGGAGCATACGATATGGCATTTGACGGGAGGTATTATAAACTATTGAGTACTGCTAACAGATTTAGGAAATTAATGAAGAGATAATTATATAGATTCCCGACCCGACTTGACAGTCGTGGCAGGTCAGGCTGGGAATGACAAATTGGTGTTATGGATAGAATATTAGAAAAAATTAAAAAAATCATTCCAAAGTCAGTTTTCCGGCTTTTCCAGCCGGTATATCATTTCTTTTTGGCTTTGACCGGAAACATTGCCTATAGATTCCCTGGATATAAAATGACCGTTATAGGTGTGACAGGCACAAATGGGAAAAGTACTTGCGTAGAAATTATTACTGAAGTGTTAAAAACAACAGGGAAGAAAGTCGGCATGATATCCACAGTTGATATAGAAATCGCAGGCGAAAGAAGAGTAAACAAAGTGGGGAGAACAACTATTGGTCGCTGGGGGACACATAAGCTGATGCGGGAAATGGCAAAAAGAGGCTGTAAATATGCAGTTATAGAAGTGGCAAGTGAAGGGATAGCATGGTACAGGATTTGGGGCATACCTTTTGATGGAGCGGTTTTTACATGTCTAGCACCAGAACACTTGAACTATCATAAGACGATGGAAAACTATCGAAATACTAAGGGCAAACTTTTCAAAAAACTTTCCAGCCCTTTTAACTTCAAAAAAACAAAACGGATTAGTGTGGTTAATGCAGATGACAAAGAGGCTAAATATTTTCATGACTTTAAAGCAGACAAGAAATATTTGTTTAGTATAGATTCCCAATCGGAGTCGGGAATGACAAAAGGGGCTGGGAATGACAAATTGGTAAAGGCAAAAAATATAGAGCTTAAATCAGACGGGACAGAATTTGATATTGTAAATGAAGATAAAAACTATCAAGTCAAAACAAAGGCGCTTGGCGAGTTTAATGTACTGAATGAACTGGCAGCGTACTGCATAGGACTAGGATATGACGCAGAACCGGGAAAGATGATTAAGGTATTTGAGGATTTCGGAGGAACAAGGGGAAGAGCCGAAAGGATTGATGAAGGGCAGGACTTTGATGTTATAGTCGACTATGCCGTTACGCCAGATGCTCAAGGATTTCTCTATAAATCTTTAAGAGAGATTACTTCCGGAAAACTAATTAGCATCTTTGGAGCGACGGGGGATAGAGATAAGACAAAAAGACCGGGCATGGGCAGGGTAGCATCAGAGCTGACAGATATAGTGATTTTGACAGATGATGAAACGTATACCGAAGATTCCAAGAAAATAATTGATGAAGTATATGCCGGTGTGTCTGATAAAACAAAAGATAAAGTTAAAATCATTCCAGATCGGTTAGAAGCTATCAAGAAAGCGATTAGTTTGGCCAAAAGGGGAGATACGGTTATAATTACCGGTATTGGTCATCAGAAATCTAGAAATATGGGCGGCAAAAAGATAGAATGGGATGAACGGCAAATAATTTCAGACTTGTTAAAGAAAGGAAAGAATGAAAATTAATCCTAATATGTTTCGTGGGTATGATCTTAGAGGTCTAGTTGACAAGGACTTAACGCCTGAAATTGTGGAGCATATCGGACGGGCACATGGTACTTATATGAAGTACCAAGGCATGACGAAGGCAGTTGTCGGGCGTGATTGTCGTGCAACGAGCGAAGAGTATAGTGAAGCTCTAATTCGCGGTTACATATGGGCAGGTATTGATGTGGTAGACACCGGAATAAACTTAGTAGGAACGTTTTACTGGTCCCAATACTACTTGGATATTAAAGGCGGAGCTTTCATTACAGCTTCACATAATCCACCCGAATACAACGGTTTCAAATTTGCCAGTGATTTTTCTGAAACCCTTGTTAGTGACGGGATGCAAGAACTCAAGAGGATGGTTGAGGAAGAGGATTATGAAAAATCCGAAAAATCCGGCAAGGTCGAAAAGAAAGATATTCGTGAAGCTTATTTTAAAGATATTATAAAACGATTACCTATAAGTAAAAAATTTAAAGTCGTCGTTGATCCAAGCTTTTCTACGGCGGGTGCTATAGTGCCAGGACTGCTTAGAAAAATTGGCTGTGAAGTGATAGAAAAGAATTGCGAGATTGATCCTACCTTTCCACTCGGGACACCGGATCCAACAGAAACTTCCGTAGCAGAAAGAGTGAGGGATGAAGTGCTTGAAGAAAAAGCAGACATCGGCTTCACATATGATGCTGATGGGGACCGCATAGGCATAGTAGATGAAAAAGGCGGTATTATATGGAATGATGTGCTTGTTGCACTTTTTGCATCCGATGTTTTAAACGATTATCCAGGTGCAAAGATAATGTACAATACTCTTTGTTCAAAAGTGGTAGAGGATACGATAAAAGAAAAGGGAGGTGTTCCTTTCATGTGGCGTACGGGGCACTCATTTCTAAAGAAGAAGAACCAAGAGGTAAAAGCGGCATTCATCGGAGAGCTTTCGGGACACTTCTTCTTTTCTGCTGACTTTTATAATCATGACGATGGTATATATTCTACGCTTCGTTTACTGAAGTTTCTTTCAGAAACAAATCAACCTCTCTCAGAGGCGGTTGAAAAACTTTCAAAATACATTTCCAGTCCCGAAATAAAAGTGGGTTGTTCTGATGACAAGAAGGTTGCCTTGATAGAGAAAATTAGTAAGGTTTTAGAAAAAGATTTTCCAAAAGCAGACGTTATTAGCGATGAACGGGCAGGTGATGGGGTGCGTCTCAACATGGACGACGCTATGTTTGTGGTACGCTATTCTCAAAATGGTCCATATCTGACAGTGAAGTTTGAAGCCAAAACTCAAGAGAAGTACGATTCTTTGAAAGCATATCTCAACAAAACGCTACATGGTTACGAAGAGATAGACTGGGGAAAAGATACAGTTAATACAGAGGCACTAAAATAATTGATTCCTTCTGTCATCCTCGGGCTTGACCCGGGGATCCATAAACAAATTTAAAAAATAGATTCCGGATCGGAGTCCGGAATGACAATATAATTTAGAGGCCTAAACCGACGGCTTTTTTAACTCTTTTGAGTGTATCTTGAGCGCGTGGAGCGACTTTTTCTGCCCCGTCTTTTAGAACTTTTTTAACATATCCTTCATCTTTGTCGAGCTTAGCAAGGTTGGCTTGAATAGGCCTTAACATCTCTATGACGGCATCAGCAACATCTTTTTTGAACTGGGCATAGTTTGAGTTTGCATACTTTTTCTCGAGCTCTGAGATTGATGTATTAGTTGCTGCCGACATAATATTCAAAAAATTTGAAATGCCGGGCTTTTTTTCTTTATCAAACCTGATATCTTTACCAGAATCTGTCTGGGCTCGTGAGAACTTTTTGTGAATAGTATCAGCGTCATCACGGATATTGATATAACTAAACTCGCTCTCGTCACTCTTTGACATTTTTTTAGTTGGGTCTGTAAGGTTCATGATGCGAGCACCCTCTTTTTTAATGATAGGTTCGGGTACTACAAATAATTTACCAAATTTATTGTTTACTCTCTTTGCTATATCACGTGTTATTTCTATGTGCTGTTTCTGATCTTCACCGACAGGTACCTCATCTGTGTCATATAGAAGAATGTCAGCGGCCTGAAGAATCGGGTAATCGAAAAGACCAACAGTGACATGCATTCCTTTGGCAATTTCATCGAGAATTTCCGCTTGTTTGATCTTGAGTTCATTGGTAGCATGTTCTCCTGCCAAACTCTTGTTGTAGTATCTTGATGCTTTTTCCTTGAACTGAGTCATACGACTTGCCTCGCCAAAGTATGTGAAACAATTTAAAATCCACGCAAGTTCGGAGTGTTCCGGCCTGTCTGACTGTAAAAATAGCGTGGATTTTTTTGGGTCTGTCCCTGATGCCAGGAGAACTTTAGTTAGTTCTAAAATATTTTCTTGTAATTTCTTTGGATTCTGTGGAACAGTGATAGCGTGAAGGTCAACAACACAAAAAATATTATCATGTTCATCTTGTCGGCGAACCCAGTTCGAAATAGCGCCGATATAGTTACCAATATGCAGATCACCACTGGGCTGTATGCCTGAAAATACTCTTTTCTTTTTGTTGTTACTACTCATGATTATAAATATATCAGGGAAAGCGTTGATAGTAAACATTTAGCTTACAGCTACTTCACTAAACCGATGTAGTGAAGTGGTCGATCCTTTCGGGTAAAAATGAGTAATGTCAACTTTTTGGAACAGGGTTAGTTAATATTTTGGCTATGTACAA
>CAZTWZ010000036.1:0-6385 GCA_964617835.1 uncultured Candidatus Saccharibacteria bacterium
TACCTTTCATTTGCATTTGTATTTAGATAACAAAAGCCATTTTAGCAGAAAACTAAAGTCTTGTAAATAGTATGTTTTTGATGTATACTGCTCTATTACTCGCTTAATACACGGAGGGGAGTAAGGATTACGCATAGATGGAGCTTTTACCAAAGCAGCAAATAGTTGAACTGATAAAAAAATCAGAGAACATTCTACTGATTTCCCACACCAAACCCTCAGGGGACTCTGTCGGTTCACTCTTGGCATTACAAAGAGCGTTAAAAGATGCCGGTAAAAATCCAAGTGTGGTGATAAGCGATCCTATTCCTAGCTCATTAGAATTTTTGCCGGACATTTCCAATATAAAAAAGACGGTTGATGGCTCAAACGATCTCATTCTTAAGATAAATATAGAAAATATAGATATTGAAAAAATATCTACAAATACTGACGAGAAAACTCTAGATATAGTTTTGACGCCGCAAAATGGCAAGCTGGATGCAGAAAGCGTGAAAATAGAAAGCGGCAAGCCATCATATGATGCAATCATAGTTTTAGATACTCCCGATGTTGATAAAATTGATAAGATTTATGATGAATATACTGAGCTTTTCTTTGAAACCCCGGTAGTAAACATAGACCATCATGCCGGGAATGAGTACTTTGGCACTATTAACTTAGTAGACCTTACAGCCACTTCAACAGCCGAAATACTGGTAGCTATTTTTGAGGCATTGGGTCAAAGCAAACCAGATGAAGATACGGCGACACTTCTTTTGGCTGGCATTATTGCTGATACAGCTAGCTTTAAAAACACCAATACAACTCCGAAGACTATGACAGTGGCAGCGCAACTCTTGGCTGCCGGCGCTCACCAGCAAGAGATTATTCAGAATTTTTATAAAAGCAAAAGTCTTGGTGCTCTAAAGCTTTGGGGCAAGATTTTATCTAATGTTCAAAAGGATAAAAAGTATCGGATTGTCTGGTCGCGAGTGTCCTATGATGATTTTTCCAGGGCTGGCGCAACTCTGGAGGAGGCAAAAGAGGTAATGGATGAGATGCTTGCAAATACGCCTAATGCTGATGTGGTATGCCTCTTGGCTGAAACCGATAAAAATATGATCACAACCCTGCTTAAAGGTGTAAAGGGTGCTGATGTTTTAGAGATAGCAGAGGTGTTTAACGGATCAGGCAAGGCCCAGGAAGCTTCATTTGAAATGAAAAATGTTCAGCTTGAGTCTGCCGAAGAAAAGATTCTAAGTGAGATTAAAAAAATAAGAGCGAAGAAGCTGGGGCGCCCTGTTATAAATAAAAGAACTGACAGAATAAAAACGGAGACTTCAAGCGAACAAGAAGCCGGGGTTCCGACTGAAAATGTCGGGAAAGAGAAACAAGAGCCGGAAGAAGAGGATATCCGCCCCAGAACAAATGATAAAAAACTTGAGCCTGAAAAGGTTCCCGAAAAGTCTAACGACGTTATATCTAAAGCCATAGAATCTTTGGAGGCATCAGGAGAGAATATAAAATCAGAAAAAGAGATAAAAGAGGAGACTTCAAGTGAGCGAGAAGTCGGAGTCCCGGCTGAAAACGTTGGGAAAGAGGAGCCAAAAGAAAAAAAGATTAAAAAAGACCCAAACTCCTTAACACAGGTGTCGGAAGTGCTAAAAAAGTTTAATCCAACCGAAAAGAAGAAGCTGGCTAGACTAGAGAAGAAAAATGAAGAGACCAGAAAACGGATTCTTAAAGAGAACAAAGACAAATAGTACTATAATATAGACATGAAACCGAAAGAGGGAATTTATTTAATTGACAAAGAGTCCGGATGGACGAGCTTTGATGTAGTTGCAAAGATGCGAAATATGGCTGGCATCAAATCGATCGGACACGCAGGGACACTGGATCCTTTTGCGACAGGACTTCTTATTATACTGGCTGGGAAAAAGTTTACAAAAAGGCAGAGTAAGTTTATGAAGCTGGATAAGGAATATGAAGCAGTGCTCAAGCTAGGATATGAAAGTACGACTGGCGATCCAGAAGGAATGATTAAAAAGGAAAAAGGAAAAAGGAAAAAATATTCTAGGGAGGAGATTAGGAACGTGCTCATGCAATTCATTGGGAAGATTGAACAGACTCCTCCGGCGTATTCAGCCATCAAAATTCAAGGAGAGAGGGCATACAAGAAGGCGCGAAAAGGTGAAAAGTTTAAGATTCCGAAGCGGGAAATTACCATTTATGAATTAAAAGTAATTAGCTATGCATATCCATATATAAAATTCCATGTTAAGTGCTCATCGGGTACATATATTCGTTCACTTGCAGTGGATATTGCTGAAAAGCTTGGGACGAAAGGGTATCTGACAGAGCTTCGGAGGACAAAGATCGGGGAATATAGCATAAAGAAGGCTAAGAGAATTTCTAAACTGTCACCCTGACTACTCTTCTGTCATTCTGAACTTGATTCAGAATCTATAATTGATAAAACAGATTCCGGATCGGGGTCCGGAATGACAGGCTGAGAATTTTCTTGAACTTGAGAGCAAAATTTGGTAAAATAATATGGCAGTTAAAAAAACGAGAGGGTCAAAACAGGAAGGACAAGATGGCTTTAAAGAAAGAAGAAAAAGAAAAGGTTATAAAGAGCAGTGAGACACACAAGGGTGACACAGGTTCACCGGAAGTGCAAATTGCTATTTTTACTGAAAAGATAAAAAAGCTTACAGATCATCTGAAGACCCACAAAAAAGATAACCACTCCAGGCGTGGGCTTCTGAAGATGGTTTCAAGCAGGCGAAAACTGCTGGACTACCTTATGAAGACAAACAAGAAAAGATACAGCGAGATAGTCAAAAAACTTGGTTTAAGAAAATAAAGTTGTCATTCTGGCTTGTCCAGAATCTTTAAATACATTAATGAAACATTATCATTCTGAGCGAAGCCGAAGAATCCCTTAAAGAAGGAGAGGGATTTCTCCACTGCGGTCGAAATGACAGCAAGTACATAAATTAATTTGAGAATATTTTAGACGGGTAAGAAGAGTGAAATAGGTAACTACTTAACTCCTTTGACTCGTTTGAAAGCTCTCAGAAAGGAAAAACATGAGCGACAAAAAGAAAGCTCTAGAAAAAGTCTGCCTGGAAACAAAGGCAGGAGAAAAGATATTTAAGTTTGAGACGGGTAAGCTTAATAAGCTTGCAACAGGATCTTGCGTGGTAACGGTGGGTGAATCTATTGTTATGGCAACGGTTGTGGCTTCAGAAAACATGAAGGAAGATATAGACTACTTTCCTCTCTCAGTTTATTTTCAGGATAAATGGTATGCAACGGGCAGGATATCCGGCTCTAGATTTGTAAAGCGTGAGGGGCGAGGAAGTGAACTTGGCATTCTGCGTTCTCGTATGATAGACAGGTCGATAAGACCGATGTTTCCAAAAGGATATATGAATGAAATACAAGTTATAGTTACTCCACTATCACTTGATGAACAGATTGACCCGGTTGTACTGGGTATAAACGCAGCATCGGCGTCACTGATGCTCTCCGGCGCTCCTTTTGAGGGACCTTTAAGTGCATCACGTGTAGGCAGAGTTGACGGTAAGCTTATATTGAATCCTACATATGAGGAAATGGAGAAGTCAGAAATGGATATGCTTGTTGTTGGAAATAAGGATGCAATCTTGATGATTGAGGGTAGTGGAGAACAGGTTTCAGAAGATGTGGTCACTGAGGCACTTGACCTTGCCCATAAAGCAATGCAGCCAATGCTTGAAGTACAAGAAAAACTTGCCAAAGAAATGAAAGTAAAAGAACTAAAATATGAACTTCACAAACCGAAGGAAGAGGCATACACAGCAATATCTAAGTATTTGTCAGAGAAACTTGGTAAAGCAATCCGCCACAACGATAAAATTGCAAGAGATCTTATTATTAGCGATCTTGAAGATGTAGTTCATGAACAGTTCAAGGATGAGTTTGAAGAAGATGAGATTGGAATCGTCTTTGACAAAGTGATAAAAGAAGAAGTCAGAAAATCGATACTTAAAGAAGGTATCCGGCCAGATCACAGAAAGATGGATGAAATCAGAGAACTATCTGCAGAGGTTGGTTTCTTGCCTAGGACTCACGGGTCAGCACTATTTAATCGCGGAGAAACTCAAATACTTTCTATAGTTACTCTTGGTTCACCATCAAAGGCACAGATGATAGACTCTATGGATCAGGATTTTAACAAAAGATATATTCATCACTACGTAGATACCGGTGCTTCATATGGTGATATTAAGCGCCTTGGCCCAGGAAGAAGGGCTATTGGCCATGGATTCTTGGCTGAAAAAGCGCTTCAAGCAGTCTTGCCTCCAGAGTCTGACTTTCCTTATACTATCAGGGTTGTCTCTGAAATCTTGTCTGAAAACGGTTCTTCCTCAATGGGCTCGGTCTGCGGTTCATCGCTAGCTCTCATGGATGCAGGTGTTCCGATCAAGGCCTCTGTTGCGGGTATAGCCATGGGTCTAATGACTGAGGATGGAGATCTTTCAAAGAAGCATGTTATCTTGACTGATATACAAGGTGCAGAAGACTTTGCCGGTGATATGGACTTCAAACTAGCAGGCTCAAGAATCGGTATGACCACTATTCAGATGGATATAAAAGTTAAGGGCTTAACTATTGAGTTTTTGAAAGAGGTAATGAAGAAAGCAAAAGATGCGCGACTGCAAATTCTCGATGTCATGGACAAAGCAATCTCTGAGCCAAACAAGGAGATGTCAAAGTATGCACCCCGACTGACAAGCCTGCAGATTAATCCCGAAAAGATCCGTGATGTCATCGGAAAAGGCGGAGAGATGATAAACAAAATTATTGCGGAGTGCGACGTGGAGATGGACATAGATGATGAAGGTACCATTGTGATAGCGTCCGTAAATGGTGATAACGCTAAAAAAGCGGTTGACTGGGTGAAATCTATAACAGCCGAGCCGGAAGTTGGTAAGATATATAAAGGCAAGGTTGTGAAAATAATGGACTTCGGAGCATTTGTAGAGTTTATGCCGGGAAAAGAGGGTCTAGTACATATCTCACAAATCAAGGAAGAGAGAACAGAAAGGGTTACAGATGAGCTCAAAGAAGGACAGGAGATAGATGTAAAGCTGGTAGAAATTGATAGCCAGGGCAGAAACAACCTCTCAATGAAGGCAGTGAAGAAAAAGTAAAACTTGATAAAAAAAGACCCTCACAAGGGTCTTTTTTGGTATAATGAATTTATGAGTAAAAAGGATATTACCCCAAAGGATACTAGGTATGTACCACTAACACAGCAGAGGCTTTGTTGTGTCCCAACTTGTATTCAGATGGTTATGATAAGACATAATATTCCCCTGAAATCAGCTGAATTAATTGGCTACTATCTAAGACTAACTATTCCGAAAGATATGAAATCGTTATTTTGGAATGCTAGAATCAGCAAGATACCCAAGTCGGGATATGGTACACAAATAGGTAAAAAAGAATTTACTCCAAACACTGCATTTAAAAAAATAAAAATACCTTTGGAAATGAATGTTGAACTTATAGATAAGTTTAAAAATTTAGATGAATATAAGAAATATCTTAAAAAGGTAATAAAAGAAGATAAAGATATTATAGTTTGCTATGACTGGGGCACTTTATTTAATGAAAGAAATCATAATGGTCATGTCTGTGTTCTTGATAAGGTTAACATGACAAAATGTGAGGTTAGAATCATTGATCCGGACCAAAGGTCTCCTAAATGGAGAGTTGTTAAAATAGCTAAATTATATAAAGCAATGAAATATCATGGTAAGGAAAAGTCAGGTGGTTTTTGGGAACTTAAATATATAGAAAAAAAATGAAAATAGCGGTTTTTAGTGACATACATGATAACTTGGCGCGGTGGCGGGAAGCAGCCGGCATTATCAAGTCTGAAGGCATTAGGGCTGGTATTTGTTGCGGGGATGTTGGCGACCTTGAAACATTGCAGGAAATTGCCAAGTCCTTTGATCAGATTTATTTAGCTTTTGGCAACCTTGACTATCATATCAAAGATAAAACAGAGTTTTTTCCTGAAAGTGTGGAGTGGTTCAAAGATTTTGGTGATTTTGAGATTGATGGTGTAAAGATTGCGTTGGTTCACAACCAGCATACGGCTAAGGAATTAGCCAAATCCGATAACTACGACATAGTTTTTTATGGCCATATGCATACTCCATGGGAAGATAAGGCGGGAGGTACAGTTCTCTTGAATCCAGGTGAGATAGCGGGGCAGTATGGAAAACCAAGTTTTTGTATATATGATTTAAAAAAGATGAAAGCAGAACTTAAGCTTTTGAAATAATCATGCAAAAGTTCAGAAACATATTGGACTCTGGCAAGGAGTCTTAACATGAAACAG
>CAZTWZ010000037.1:0-6356 GCA_964617835.1 uncultured Candidatus Saccharibacteria bacterium
TGTTTCATGTTAAGACTCCTTGCCAGAGTCCAATATGTTTCTGAACTTTTGCACTTAAAGACCAAGCAGCTTTTCTATAACCTTCAGCTCATCGCGAAGAAGGCGGGGGAGAAGGAACTTTTGCCTAACCACTTCCTTGCCGGCTTTCCCCATATTATGAGCAATACTTGGATTATGAATCAAATAATTAATTTTCTCAGCGCATTCCTCTGCACTGCTAACCAGAAATCCTGTTTTGCCGTCCTCTATCTGTGTCGGAATGCCACCGACATTACCGCCAATGACAGGTGTCTCTTTCCAAAGAGCCTCAGAAACCGTGAGACCAAAGCCCTCTCTGATAGATTTTTGGAGTATTACATCTGAATATTTCTGGAAGGCATTTACTTCCAAGTCGTTCAGTCCGTCATGATTCGTCAAAAGATGAATATCTGTATCATTGCCTGAATGTTTTTTAAGATCATTGAATATCTGCTCTCCCTCCGGATCATCATCTGCCATAGAGCCGACCATAGCAAGCTGGAGATCAGGGCATCTTTTCTTGGCTATCCTATATGCCTCAATAACTCCAACCGGATCTTTCCAGGGGTCAAAACGAGATACCTGGGTTATAAGAGGCCTGCCGGTATTTATGCCAAATCTTTTAACAATAGTTTCTGCTTCCTCACGACTCATGGGTTTGTTTTTGTCACTCAGGGCATCTATTGCAGGAGGTATTATAAATACATCACCATACATACCTTTCAGTATGTAATCCTTCATTGTGAATATAGAACCGTCATACCGGTTTAAAAACTGCAGAAAGTAATCAGCAATCTTTTGGTTTGGCTCCGAAGTGTCTATGTGGCACCGCCATAGCCATTTAGCGCCGTTTTTGCCTATGCAATCTATAATCTCTGCCGGCTGGGGATCGTGGATAAAGATAACATCATAGTCATGCGCATTTAAAACCTTTGAAAGATCTTTGTTGCAATCACTAAATATGCCCCATTCTTTTTCTGAAATTTCAAGGTCAGCCCCCTGAAGACCATTGTGAATCTTCTTGGTAACATCAAAAAATTCCGACTTGGCACTGACTGCTTTCCAGTCAAACTTAAGTCCCATACTTTTTGCCAGAGGTATTTCCTTGTGCAATATCTCGGCCACCCCTCCGCCATACGAAGTAGCATTAATATGGCAAACCTTTTTATCTTTTAGCTTATCTGCTAAAGACACGAGTTCATCAAAAAGAGAGTCACTGATAATGCCTCTATAGTTATCTATTTCTACTCTCTCTTTTACAATCACCCCGTTCATGTTTTCATTATATATTTTTTATTCTAGAGATAAAGAGTTTTTTTAATTTTGAATTTATAATTATCAGCTCATAAACATTCCATCACCATAAGAATAAAATCGATAGTTGTTTTTGATTGCTTCTTTGTAGGTTTCCCGTATCTTTTCCCGGGACCAGAATGCGCTGGCCAGAAGAAGCAGAGAAGACTTGGGAAGATGGAAGTTGGTAATCATTCCGTCAACGAATCTAAACTTATAACCGGGATAAATATAGATATCAGTTTCACCCATAACTCCCTGCAAAGGTCCGACCCTTGTTGCTCTGCAAGAGTCGGACCTTTGTAAGCCAAATGCTGTTTCCAGCACTCTAACCGTTGTCGTCCCGACGGCTATGATGCGCCTGCCATCACTCTTTGCTTGATTTAATCTCTTGGCTAAACCCGGCGAAAGCTCAAAGTATTCCGAATGTATTTTGTGGTCTTCAATGTTTTTGGTGCGAATCGGCTCAAATGTCCCAAGCCCCGCATGCAGGTCAACAAATCCGATATCACATCCTTTATCTTTAATTCTTTGCATCAGACTTTCCGTAAAGTGCAAACCTGCTGTCGGTGCAGCTATAGAGCCCTTCTTTTTTGCAAAAACAGTCTGATAATCCTTTTTGTCTTTTGCTGCCTGGTCTAATGTAGATTCTGGGCAAGCCAGAACGACGGGATGGGGGGACAGATCCACCTGTTGGCGAGCTTTTAAGATATATGGGGGAAGCGGTATCTCACCGATATGATCGATCTCTTTCCAGAAATCATTATTTGATAGATTGAATTTAATCCCGTTACTTTTGAGAACTTTCGCAGATAATCGCTTGTTAAACTTAATTTGAGAACCTTCTTTGAGTCTTTTCCCCGGCTTCGCTATTACCTGCCAGATATTTTCTTTGTCATTTCGACTGATCCGGCAGCTGCCGGATGATGAATGGAGCAATCTCTTTCTTCCAATGCTAAAGGATCCCTCAACTCCGTTTTTACTTCGCTCGGGATGACATGGAGAAATTAACAAAACCTCAACACCTCTGCCATCAATTTTGCCAAAAAGCCGCGCCGAAATAACCTTGGAGCTGTTAAACACCAGAAAATCATCTTTACGCAAAAAATCAGGTAATTTTTTAAAGCTAGAATGTGTCAGTTTGCCGGATTTTCGATCGGCAACTATAAGCTTGGCCGCATCTCTCGGCTTAGCAGGATGCTTGGCAATTAAATTGTCCGGCAGTTCATAGTCAAAGTCAGAAAGAAGCATTTAAAATCCTGTAAACGGATTTTTAGGCTGGAATGGAGGTTCATTTACTTCTGCTGTGCTATATGAAGAGTCAAAAAGTTTTTCAATTTTATCTTTGTCAAACTTTATAGATATCTCGTCCAGTTCCTGCCTGGCACCTGACACCACCGCTTTTTCCGGCTCTCTATTGAATATAAAATAACCAAACGAAATAATAACAGCGCCCATTATCAGAAAAGAAAGAAGAACTATATATGGAATAAATTTTTCCAGATTAATTTTCTTTTTAATTTGTTTAGCTGTTTTTTGAGGTTTTGGTATCTTCATTTGATTATCTTCATTTGATTAAATAAACATTAACGGTTAATGTTGCTTTGATAATATCTGTGGCAAGCAGCGCTTCACTGCTATCTTTTGTATACGATATTGCTCTTACATCCATCAATCTGTTAGAGTCTTCTATATCCATAAGCATGCTGTTTATTCCTGCGAAGCTTCCTTCCAGTTCAAGCTGGAATGGAAAAATATAATAATTACCTTTCTTTTCCAGCTGCATATCTTCTGTGCCCAGAGTATTTGCACCTGAAGATTTACTTTTCTCTTCAACAGTTTTATAGGCCGTAAATGATAATGATTTTGAAGAAGCCATTTGTTCCAAATCACTTAAAATAGCGCTGACTTTCTTATTATCCGGGATATATGAATCCATCAGATAATTTTCTGTGTTTATCGTATTATAATCAGTGCTAAGCTGAGCCAGAGCCTCTATTTTCTTTCCATTATTTATAGCTATATACTTGTTTTTGCTTACTTTTTTGCTTGTTTTCTCAAGTGATATCCCAAAATAAATTCCGGCGATTATGGTAGCCGCTAAAAGACACCCAGACATAATATATAGAAGTTTATTGAAATATTTTGCTGTTATACCTTGCTTTTTTCTGTTCATTTTTTACCTTTTTCTACTGCTGACTTGTTGAGAAATAAAGTTATTGAAAAGCTGTTTTTACCTGATTCAACCTCTTTGACAAGATCAATATTAACTGTTTTGAATCCATCCTGGCTAGCTAACGCATCTCTAAATAATCCGATGTCATTTTTTGTTTTCGCAAAACCCATAATCTTCATTTTTGTATTATCATTATCTGAAGAGGTATTTTTTTCGGCTGAGAGAAGCTTACTGCCGTCTGACGGTTCTAGTTTTTCTATGTATAGCCCTGCCGGAACAACCCTATTCAATGTATAGTTTAGTTTGGACCAAAATCTGTAATTTTTCTTGATATTTTCTACAATTTGAACTTTTTCATTAAGTTTTTTGGCTTCACCAAGCACATCCTGATAACCATTTATACTTTTTTCACTTTTTTTTATGTTTTCCAGGAAGAAATTATTACTTTTTATTAAGAATACATACAGGAAGGCGAAAGATATTAAAAAAAGCAAACAGGCGATAATCAGCATTCGGAAATACTTAAGCAGCTGTTTGTTTTGCTTTGAATATTCTATGTTGTTTCTTATCTCTTCCGGCAGAAGATTGATATTTATCATACTCTTGTCTCCAATATGCCTCTCAGTGATAATCCTATGGCGTTAGCAAATGCGGGGGCTTCTCTTTTGGGAACTTGTTTTAAAGGATAGGTATCAATGTTTACCCAGGGATTTCCAATCTTTACTTCCAGCCCTGATCTTTCTGCCAGATACTCGGTAAGACCGGGAACATTTGAGGACCCTCCGCATAAAATAATTTTTGTTATTTTTCTTTTCTCGTTCGTCCTCTCGTCGTGATATCTGATAACTTTCTTTATTTCTGATAACAGAGTTTCAAGGTTTGGCTTTATGGCATCAAAGACTTTCTTATTATGCAAACCAACTCCAATTTTTTCTGTTTCCGCCTTTTCTTCTGTCAGCCCCACAGATTTCACAATTGATTGGGTAAGGATGTCTCCTCCCAAATCTATGCTATCAGAAAACCGAAGAGCACTATCATAAACGCCAAAGTTTATTGACTTCGCCCCCATATCTGCAACAATCATTACTTCGTCTTTTTCTTTATTTGATACAAGTGCTCTAAGTACTGCCGACAAGCTCATTTCTATGGCTTCGGGCTTAAGTTTTAGAAATTGAAAAAGTTGCATGTAAGAGTTGACTATAGCTCGGGGAGCAGCCACAAGCAAAACATCATTCATATCATTTTTACTGGCAGATGGCCCCAGCACCTGAAAATCAACAATCAAATCAGTTGGCGCCATAGGTATCGACTGATCCGCCTCCCACATTACGGCCTCCTTTAGTTCTTTTTCGGAAAGCTCGGGTAATTCCAAAACTCGGATAAAAACATTTGTATCGGGTATAGATGCAATTACTTTTTCTGCTGTAAACTTGCCTTCTTTGACCTCAGTCATCATTTTCTTTATTATTCCGGCAATTTTTTTAGGATCAGATATAATCCCTTCTATTACTAAGTTTTCAGGTAATGTCTGCGACTCATAACCAACAAGCCTAGTAAGATGTTTTTTCTTCTTGAGCTGAACAATCTTAATAGAACTTGCACCAATGTCTAGACCAAGGCAGTCTTTTTCTTTATATATAAGATCCTGCTTTAACAAATCCCCTCCAATTAACTTTTATATCTATAATTATAACTAACTCATTTATATTCAGCAAATTATCGTTTATTTATGGTGGATTTATTTCCTGCCATTCTTCAACAGTCCACGTACCTCCGGGAGGAAACTTTACAACAGGTATACCTTCCTCATATTCTATTTCTCCATTGCCATTTAAATTAAGTGTTTTGCCCATTATAGCTGCAATCTCTCCACTGCCAGTAAAATTAATCGTTCCTTCCGGGGCGAAAAGAGCAAACCTCTCACCTTCCGCGCGCCCGGAATAGCTTATCTGGGAACCATTTCCCATCACTGCAAGAACAATATACCCACCAGCAGAATTTTCATGGAAGTCGCTACCCCCGGAAATGGAAACTGAACCATCCACGATGATCATCGTGCCATCCTCACCAAGAAAATCATCAAGATTCCAGTCTCCATTACCACTTATGGAAAGACTGCCATGTATATATATAGGTCCCTTGATATTTACATCGCTATTACTTGAAAATGTCGCACTGCCTGTAATTTCTATGGGTCCGATATCTCCCGGCGGAATATTATAGCTTCCCTCTATCGTCCCGCCCGTTTTAGCCAAATCCCGCCAAGCATCAAAGTTTATAGTCGGCAAAGGAACCTCCGGTGCTCCGGGAGTCTTTATACCGTCAATCCCTCCATTATCGGTAATTGTTCCTACTGCCCACACATTTCCTGGATCTTTAACTCTTGCCGAACCGGAAACATTAACATTACCGTTAGAATAAATACTTCCTTTAACCTCTGATGAACCTCCAATATTAGCACCCCCTACGCCAGCTTGTATAGCATAACCGAAAGTAATGTCCGTATTTGATGGTTTGGCAGATACTTTTACCTTAACTGCCTTTTTATACTTGGGGTTTGCCTTTGAAGGCACATATGCAACTGAGGTAATATATTTGCTGGCAGCATCAATGTCGGTTACTATTATGTCAAATTCACCGCCTGAGATGCTCGTATTTCCTGTTTCTCCTGTATAACTGCCACCTTGCTTAAGCTCCCACATAGCTTTTTCTACTCCGCCTTCAGCTATGTTGAGAGTAATGGCTCTTTTATATGTTTTTTCTATACTTATTTTATTTGCCAGAGAAACAGATGCTACCGCCAGAAGTATAGAAGTAAGGATAGAAAGCAGTATTATAAAAGCTGCCAGCAGTGTTCCTTCTTCATTAT
>CAZTWZ010000038.1:0-6162 GCA_964617835.1 uncultured Candidatus Saccharibacteria bacterium
CTCATCAAGTAAACCATACTCTTGCATATTTTTAACAGATCTTCCAACATCTCTATCAACGTATCTCCTGTCAACTGGTGCAAACTGCCTTTTGCCTATTCCTGAAAAAGGAAAATCTAAAACCTCTTTAAGCTGACTTTGAAGCAAATAATTGTCGAGTTCTCTTGTTTTATCATATAGAAAAGTCAATCTTGGCAAAGTTTCATTTATATCAATATGATACATAAGATCAGTTAATTGTCGAGAGCTGATAAGATTACCTATAAACTCTATAGTTTTTGATGATTCTATAAAATTTTCATCATTAATATCTTTTTCAAGCTCTTTTATAGTTTCTACAAATTCATTATTATGTTCCAATATCCTTGCCATCTCTTCTAAGACAATATGGGTATGTACTATAGGAATATCAATATCTTGATTTAAAATCTTACAATAATCAAGCAATCTTTTTTTTCTTCTTTAGACTCTAATCCCGTTACACTTATTTCACGAAGCATATCCTCAAGCTGTCTCACTTCTCTTTCGTAAGGGAAAACCTCTACCCTTTTATCATCTGATAAATTTCTGTATTTTTTTTTGAAATTTTAATTCTGAAATCTGCAATTTAGTTAATCCTTTTTTATACCAGTTATCTTTTTCTTTGGGATCAAAAACCAAATCTGCCCTTAGTAAACCTTTGTTATTCTCTCTATTTTCTTTTTGAGCTATTATTTTCTTTGAAATTTCTGTTATATCAGGGGGTTCAGTTTCTGATCTAACATTAATATCTGGCATTTCAGTCTGTTCAACTGCATCAAAAGAATCTCCAACAATTTTTAAATCAGGTCGAGTGGTCTTATTTCTCTCTTTTGGTTCTTGTATCGGTTGTTCTGCATTTTCCATACAAACATTTTAGCACAATTTACCAAGTAGTTGGACAGCCAGATGATTGTGCCATTAGATTACGCCTTACAAGGTCTGACCTTGTAGTCTTGTGGCATATAAGCTGGCTGAGTAGTCACCTTTGCCAAGGTTACCAAGGTGAATGTCACAAGTTAGAGCGATAGCAATAACTTGTGACAATTCTCAAACTAATCCTGATTTAACTTGTGATTGCATAGGGTGGCACCCTATGCAACCCTCTGCAGTTCAGCTTTATCAATATGAAGAGATGGTACACTAGACTAGTCTAGTGTACCATCTCTTTCAAAAATTAATCTCGGCAATTCGCTCTTATTTGATAATCCAATTTCCAATTATCTGATAATTTATTTTAAAACGGCCAGAATTTGGGCTTTTCTTTGCCTTCTTCCTTTTCAAACTCTTCCAAGAGTTCTTTCTGGCGTTTAGTGAGTTTCTCAGGCACCTTTACCTTGATAGTTACCAGATGATCACCGCGCCTTCCTCCTCCGAGATGGGGGACGCCTTTACCTGATAGCTTAAAGACCTTCTCTGACTGTGTTCCAGCTGGTATCTTCAGCTTTACATTTCCATCTATGGTTGGCACATCTATAACTGTCCCCATAGCAGCTTGGGTAAAAGATATCACAGCAGTATTTGAAAGATTATACCCCTCACGCTTTATCTTCTCGTGTGGTTTCACGCGAATATGTACGTAGAGGTCACCTGTTTGGCCGCCCTTTATCGCTTCGCCAAGTCCATTCAAGCGAATAGTCTGCCCATCATCTACTCCGGCAGGTATTTTTACCTTCACTTCTTTATCTTCGCTAACTACACCTTTACCCTTACATTTCGGACACGACTCTTTAGGCAGTTTGCCCGTACCTTCACATGTTTCGCAAATAGATTCCTGAGCAAATGTGCCTAAGATTGTGCGCCTTGCGGTTGTAGTTTTGCCCTTACCCTTACAGACTCCGCACTCTTTCATTTCAGTGCCTTTTTTGGCGCCGCTACCTTTACATTCACTACATTCAAAGGTCTTGTTTAGTTTAACTTTGCTCTCCACACCAAAAACAGCTTCTTTGAAGTCAATTGTAACTACAGTTTCAAGGTCGTTTCCGCGCCTCGCTCTGCCTCTCGCTCGACCTCCGCCGCCACCAAAGAAAGTTTCAAAGATGTCGCCAATTCCACCTAGATCTCCAAAATCAAAATCAACATTGCCAAAACCTTGTCCGGCTTGCTGCTGGTATTGCTGATAATTGAATCCTCCAGATGGGTCGGTATGACCAAACTGGTCATATGCTTTCCTTTTTTCAGGATCAGAAAGTATCTGATAGGCTTCGTTCGCCTCCTTGAACTTCGCCTCTGCCTCAGGACCTCCACCCTTATCAGGATGGAATTCATGAGCCTTCTTGCGATAGGCCTTTTTTATCTCATCTATTCCGGCATCTTTTTTGACACCTAGTATTTCGTAATAATCTTTTTTCACGTTTTTAATTATCTCACAAATTATCCTTTATACCCGACAAGGCCCAGAATATTTCTGAGCCCTGGTCGGATAGCTGATTTATTTCTTCTTCTTGTCTTTAGCTTGTTCTGAATCTGATGAAGAATCTTTCTTCTCTTCGTCTACTACTTCACCTTCTACAGGATCATCATCTTTCTTCTCATCTTTTCCTGCTTCGCCTTCAGGCGCACCTTCAGCTCCCGGCTGTGTGCCTTCATACATCTTGGCTCCTACCTTCTGGATTGCTTCAGAGAGCTCATCATGAGCTTTCTGAATTGCATCTTTATCATCTTTGTCTTTTACGTCTTTCAAAGCTTTAATCTTCTCTTCAATTTCTTTCTTCTCATCACTGGCAAGTTTATCCCCTGCATCTTTTACAGCCTTCTCAGATGTATAGATTAGAGATTCAGACATATTTTTAAGCTCTACCCCCTCTTTCTTCTTCTTATCTTCTTCAGCATGAGCTTCAGCGTCTTTCTTCATCTTCTCTATTTCTTCTTCTGTTAGCCCAGAAGATGACTGAATAGTTATGTGTTGTGACTTATTAGTCGCTTTATCTTTTGCAGATACATTCACTATTCCATTAGCATCAATGTCGAATGTTACCTCAACTTGAGGTACTCCACGTGGTGCAGGTGGTATGCCATCTAGGATAAATCTTCCGAGAGATTTGTTATCCTTGGCAAATTCACGTTCACCTTGCAGAACATTTATCTCCACAGATGTCTGATTATCAGCAGCTGTTGAGAACACCTGATTAGCATTAGTTGGAATAGTAGTATTCTTCTCAATTAGTCTAGTAGATACTCCACCAAGAGTCTCAATTCCCAAAGACAATGGTGTAACATCAAGAAGCAGTACATCTTTTACTTCTCCGCCAAGTACTCCACCCTGGATAGCAGCACCAATTGCAACTACTTCATCAGGATTTACTCCTTTTAGCGGGTCTTTACCAAAGAATTTCTTCACTTCGTCCTGTACCATTGGCATTCTAGTCATCCCGCCGACAAGAATCACCTCATTCACATCAGATGCCTTAATCCCTGCATCTTTTAATGCTTTTTCGCATGGCTTCAGGGTTTTCTTAACCAAGTCGCCAACAATAGACTCAAGCTTTGCTCTGGTCATCTTCATATTCAAGTGTTTTGGACCGGATGAATCTGCTGTTATGAATGGAATGTTTATCTCTGTTTCTTTGGCGCTTGATAGTTCTATCTTCGCCTTCTCAGCTGCTTCCTTCAAACGCTGTAATGCAGCAGTATCTTTAGTCAGATCTACACCCTGCTCTTTCTTAAACTCTTCTGCCAGCCAGTTAATGATCTCCTGATCAAAGTCATCGCCGCCAAGGTGAGTATCACCATTGGTTGACTTTACTTCAAATACTCCATCTCCTAGTTCCAGGATGGAGATATCAAATGTACCGCCACCAAGGTCATACACTGCTATTTTTTCCTCCTTCTTCTTATCCAGTCCGTATGCCAGAGATGCAGCAGTAGGCTCGTTTATAATTCTCTTTACCTCAAGTCCTGCAATCTTACCTGCATCTTTAGTAGCCTGACGCTGCGAATCATTAAAGTAGGCAGGAACGGTAATTACCGCCTCTGTTACCTTCTCACCCAGATAGGCCTCAGCATCTGCCTTAAGCTTTTGAAGAGTCATTGCAGAAATTTCTGCTGGTGAATAATCCTTATCTCCCATTTTTATTTTCACACCACCATTTGCCTTTGAGATTTTATATGGCATAAGCTTGATGTCGCGCTTTACTTCCTCGTCATCAAAGCTTCGGCCTATAAGTCTTTTGGCTGAGAATATTGTATTCTCATGGTTTATGACAGCCTGCCTTTTGGCAGTCTGCCCGACTAGACGTTCCCCATCTTTAGTCATTGCAACTATAGATGGTGTAGTTCTGTTTCCTTCAGCGTTCACTATAATCTTGGCTTTTCCGGCCTCCATCACAGCCATAGCTGAGTTGGTTGTTCCCAAGTCAATTCCTATTATTTTTCCCATAATGTTTTCCTTTCCGCGCTTTTTATTTTATTTGCGCTATATTTGATTATTTTGTAATACTCTTAATAACTTTTAATTTTCAATTCTCATTTTTCAATTTCCAATCAATTTACAATTTATTAATTTTCAAACCTCTTACGTTATTCTGGCTTGCCTGCCTGTTCCGAAGTGAAACACAGGCGGGTCCAGAATCTTTCTTCTCTGTCATCCTGAGCGCAACGAAGGATCTCATGAGATTCTTCACTCCGTTCAGAATGACAAATTGTTATTTCTCAAACTTTTGCCATTTTCCCTCAGAAACCACCTCTAACTTATCTCTATCAATTACAATCGCCGAGTCGTCATCAAGTCCGTAAATCGGGAAGTTAACATTCTTGGCAAGCTTTTTAATATGTTTTTCGGTAGATTCATCTCTAATCCCAACTTCGTAATGGGGCATGACTGCAAATTCAATTATTCCAAACCCAATTGTATCTTTGTTTTTCTCTAAATATTTCTTTGATTGTTTCTTTGGACTGATCAAAAAATCCGGGCTAATTATCATGCTGCTAGCACTAACGCCGAGATAAACTCGACTCTCTAGCAAATCGGATAAAATATCGGCTAATCCTGACTTTTTAAACCAATGTTTTAGATAAAACGGATTTCCTCCTACAAAAAGGAGAATATCGCTGTCTCTAAGTCGTGGTTCCCAATCTTCTTTTGGAATAGCGGCAATGTCTACCATATCGATATAAGAAAAACCAAGTTTTCTAAGCTTTGCAAATTCATCAATCATCCATTGCTTGTCTTTTGCAATAATATTCGATGCTGTTGGAATAAAAGCTACTTTCGATTTTTCTGGCTTTTTCCTAAGTAATTTCAGCAAAGCATCAGAAATCGATTTATTGGTCAGTCCATCAGATGTTAAAAGCAGTTTCATTTTTTTCTTTCTTTTTATTTACTATTAACTATTCTTGCTATTTTAGCCCATTCTACTGGACGAATTCGCCCATCAATGCCAAATTCAACTGAATTTTCCCCATCACATACTGTGCAATCCAGCTTCTTTTTTACCATGGCGCAATATTCTACCAGTGTCACATCATCATATTGCAAAATACGTCGACACTTTTTACACCTGTACGATCCTTTGATTCGTTTTGATTTCATTTTTCTTCTCTTTCTTGTTATTTAGCTATTTTCACCTTCGCTGGGCGAAGTATTTTATCTCCATATTTATATCCTGATTCTAACTCTTCTGTTATATCACCCTCTTTTGCTCCTTTTTTCTCTTCTGCCATCAATGCTTCATGAAGATTGGGGTCAAACTTTCTTCCCTTGGTCTCTATTCTCTCTATTCCCATCTCTTTTAGCTTCTCTGCAAACTGTTTCTCAACTGAGAGCATACCTTCTGCCCATTCATTATCTTTTAAATCTTTGGGCAGATGCATTCTCGCCCTTTCAAAGTTATCAAATACCTCCAGTAAATCCCTAATGACCGCTAACTTTCCGAAATCAATCAGTTCAACCTTCTCTCTCTCTACCCTCTGCCTATAGTTTATAAGTTCGGCTTGGGTTCGCTGGAGCAGATCTTTTAGCTCTGCATTCTCCGCTTCTAGCTCCTTGCCAAGGGACTGTCCCTTGTCAGCCTCCTTTATGTCTTTTTTATCTTTTTTCTTCGGCATTTTTACTCCTGAATTTTTAATTTTCAGTTTTTAATTTTCATTAAATGTTACATTTGACCATTGTTTCATCGAAATTTATATCATTTCTCAATTTTTAAT
>CAZTWZ010000039.1:0-6149 GCA_964617835.1 uncultured Candidatus Saccharibacteria bacterium
ATGAAAAAGGTAATTGAAAAAGCCGGAGCAATTTTGCTTCGGGAAAATAATAGTTCAAAAGAAATTCTCCTAGAGTATCGCGATAGAGAATATCACGATTGGAGTTTTCCAAAGGGTGGCATAGAACCGAACGAAACAGCAGAAAAAGCCGCTATTAGAGAACTTCGGGAAGAAACAGGATATAATATAAAAATTTTAGAGAAACTTCCCGATATTTGCTACGAATATAAGGATAAAGATGGTCAATATCCTGTAAAGCAATACATGTTTTTAGCTGAAATAATTGATGGCCATTTAACCCCGGAATTTAAAAGCGATAAACTGAAATGGCTGCCCATAGGCGAAGCTAGAGAAACTCTCACTCACCAAAATTTGAAAGATTATTTAGATAATATAGAAATTAAAATTTAAAGGAAATTTTATGGCTAAAGTTAATGATAATTATGAAAAACTTGCTGCAGGATATCTTTTCCCGGAGATAGCAAGAAGAACCAAAAAGTTCATTGAAGAAAATCCAGACGCCGAGGTAATGCGTCTCGGCATCGGAAATACAACAGAGCCCTTGCCCGCAACGGCAATAGAGGGGCTTCACGAAGGAGTAAATAAACTTTCCAAAGTAGAGACCTATTCAGGGTATGGAGACGAGCAAGGCAGTATACCTCTAAGAAAGGCATTAAAGGATTTTTATAAAAAAAGCGGTATAGAAGTAGGTGTTTCGGAAATATTTATAAGTGATGGAGCAAAAACAGATAGCGCCAATGTTCAATCTATTTTTTCAGAAGATAATATAGTAGCCGTCCAGGATCCCGCCTATCCCGTGTATGTTGACAGTAATGTTATTGGCGGGAGGACAGGAGAAAGTACTGATGGACTCTACGAGGGGCTATATTATATGCCATGCGTAGAAGAAAATGACTTTTTTCCTAAACTGCCAGATAAAAAGGTTGATCTTATATACATCTGCAGTCCAAACAACCCCACTGGCGCAGCTGCTACCAAGGAACAACTTAAGACATTCGTTAACTATGCGCGCAAGAATAAAGCTATCATTATATTTGATGCCGCATACTCTGCATATATTTCAGATAACTCACTACCCAAAAGCATCTATGAAATCAAGGGAGCTAAGGAGTGCGCCATCGAAATAAACAGCTTCTCAAAAACTGCCGGATTTACCGGTGTACGGCTTGGCTGGACTGTTGTACCCAAAAGCCTGGTCGCAGAAGGCACGGAAAAAGGCAAACTAAATGCTCTATGGAATAGACGGCAATGCACAATGTTTAATGGCGCTTCAAATATAGTCCAGGAAGGAGGCTTGGCAGTATTATCTGATGAAGGCCAGAAAGAGTGCCAAAAACTAGTAGGCTACTACATGGAAAATGCCCGGATCATAAAGTCTGCACTAGATGAACTTGGAATCAAAACATATGGCGGCGTAAATGCTCCTTATGTCTGGATGAAGACTCCCGGCGGTATGAAGTCTTGGGATTTTTTCGATAAACTCCTAAACGAAACCCATGTCGTAGGCACACCGGGAACCGGCTTTGGCCCAAGCGGTGAAGGATACTTTCGTTTGAGCGCTTTCGGACACAGGGAAAATATTGAAAAAGCGGTAAAAAGTATTCAGGAAAATCTAAAGCTATGACACAAGAAAAACTTCTTCCATTTACAAAAGACCAGATTGAAAATATTATCAAAAAGCACTCCACCCCTTTCCATATTTATGACGAAAAAGGAATTCACGACAATGCACAAAGAGTCAATAAGGCATTTTCATGGATCCCGGGGTTCAAAAACCATTTTGCCGTAAAGGGCAATCCGAATCCTAACATCGTCAAAATATTAAAAAAAGAAGGCATGGGTACTGACTGCAGCTCTCTACCAGAACTTATCATATCCGAAAGGGTCGGTATCACGGGAGAAAATATCATGTTCTCTTCAAATGATACACCGGCAGAAGAGTTTATTAAGGCAAAAGAACTGGGAGCAATAATAAACTTAGATGATTTTACCCACATAGACTTTCTTAATAAGGTTGTCGGCATGCCTGAGCTAATCTGTTTTAGATATAATCCTGGTCCTGCAAGAGTGGGCAATGCAATTATTGGTGATCCAAAAGAAGCAAAATATGGCTTTACCAAAGAACAACTATTTGAAGGGTATAAAAAATGTAAAGAAATGGGCGTAAAAAGATTTGGTCTTCATACTATGGTTGCTTCAAATGAGCTTAATGAGAGTTTTTTCGTCGAAACTGCTGTTATGCTTTTTGAGATTGTAGTCGAAGTAAAAAAAAGGCTCGACATTACAATAGAGTTTATAAATATCGGCGGGGGGATAGGAATTCCATATAAACCAGAGGACAAAGAAGTTGATCTTGATGAAATATCGCAAGAGATAAAGAAAGCTTATAAAGGTATAATTGTTGCAAACGGTCTAGACGGCCTAAGAATAATAATGGAGTGTAGCCGAATGGTTGTGGGACCTTACGGATATCTTGTCTCAACCGTAAGACACCTGAAACATATATATAAAGATTATGTTGGGCTCGATAGCTGTATGGCAGATCTTATGCGTCCTGCACTTTATGGAGCCTACCATCATATCACTATCTTGGGCAAAGAAAATCTACCTCAAAAACATATATACGATGTTACCGGATCTCTATGCGAAAACAATGACAAATTTGCGATAAACAGAAAACTACCCGAGGTTAATGTGGGAGACATTTTGGTTATTCACGATACAGGAGCTCATGGATATGCAATGGGATTTAACTACAATGGAAAACTGCGATCTGCAGAACTGCTCCTAAAAGAAGATGGCAATGTAGAACTGATACGGAGAACGGAAACACTGGACGACTACTTTGAAACATTAGACTTTTCAAAACTAAAAAATACTTCATTTGAGCAAAAAGAAAAGATGAAAAGCTAAGGCATGGCTATGAAAATAATAAATTTGAATGGATAACAATAGAAAAAACCAAAAAGAAGCCGTCCTATCAGAGTCTAAAAGAACCATTAAACCATATGGAGAAAATAAATCTAAACTGAAATATCTCTTCTTCTAAACCACAAAAGCCCTAATGTTATAGTTACCAGAAATACTCCTAACAGAACAAACATGTCACTAATATCAACGGTCCGGTTATTTAAGGCATCTACCGGTTTATAATATTTAAAAATAGAAAGCCATTGATAACCCTTAATAGTATCGTTAATGTTTCCCAAAGCATACATTATATAGCTGGATATAAAGAATCCCAGAGACAAAGCCAGCGCCTTTCCGCGTTCAGAAACTAAAACAGAAAACAGAAAAGATATACCGCCAAAGGCAATCGCAAAGATAAAGGATTCTATAGATACTTTGAAAATAGGCATCCAGTCAACAGTATAGTTATATGCTTGAGCTAGTGGCGGCATAGTAAAAAACGTTACTGCCATAATAATAGCTATACTAAAAATAAACGCCAAAGCTCTGGATAAATATATGCTGGCACGACTCACCGGCTGCACTAAAATATTTGCTATCTGCCCGTTTTCTATTTCTCTGGTAAAAAACCTGGTAGCAAACGATGCAATATAAGCCCCAATAATCAGGGGAAACATTAAAGATAGGTATTCTCCTCCGATATAGTTGGCAAAACTAAAATTAAAGCCTTCGTCATATCCAAAAAGGGCTAACATTTCTTTTGGAAAACTCTGCACCAAAGTTTCGTATCCTGCTGTTTTTTCGATTGTCGGATATATACCTACAATAATCCAGGTATATATAAAAAGCCCGGCAGAATACCAAAAAAGCGACTTCCAGTTCTGTTTTAATGTTTTTCTGATAATTGTCTTCATATCTCCGCTCCAATGTGTTAATCGTACTAACCTGCCAATAAATTAACCTTGATATTTTTTTAACTCGATGTAATGCGTAAAATGGCGCTATTTGTAAATTTGCAGACTAATCTCATGAATAAAACTCTATAAATATTTCCTCCAAATCCGCATGCTTTATCTCTATTCTCTTTACACTGTATTTTGCCAGCTCTTTTATAACTTTATCTGGGCTGCCTTTGACGACTATTTTTGTTTCTTTGCCAGCTGTTAAAATCTCCGACACCGAATCAATTCTTTCAAATATTTCTTTCTGAATTTTCTCTTTTGTCTCAACTAAGATATTTAAAAGACCTTTTTTATGTAAATCCTGGATGTCTTCTATAGCAATAATCTTGCCTTCCTTAATAATAGCCGCTCTATCACATATTTTCTCAACCTCACTTAAAATATGAGAAGACATAAAGATAGTTTTCCCCTTCTTACGCATATCATTTAAAATTTTATAAAACTCTTCCTGCATCAGGGGATCAAGCCCGGATGTGGGTTCATCCATGATAAGAATATCCGGCTCAGTCATAAGGGCCGCTATCAAAGACACTTTTTGTTTATTTCCTCTTGATAGGGTTTTGATTTTTCTTTTCAGGGAATCCTGCAGATTGAACTGATGAACATAAGTAATATATTTCACACTCAGCTTATCCACTTTCTCACCATGAAGAGACAGAATATAGTTTAAATATTCACGAACTTTCATATTTCCATAAAGCTCAGACTCTCCCGAAAGATATCCGAGATGCTTCTTTAGCATAACTGATGACACATGATGATCCTGACCTAAGATCTTGATACTGCCTCCTGTGGGATGGATGAAGTCAAGTATACAGCGAATGGTAGTGGTTTTCCCCGCACCATTAGGACCCAAGAAGCCAAAAACCTCGCCTTTTTTCACATCAAGAGAAATACCATCTACAGCTTTCACCTTGCCAAAGTATTTTTTCAGGTCTTTTATCCTGATAACCGCTTTTGCCATAAGAATATTATAGCTAATAAGGACTGAGTTGTTAATAGCATAAATAACAAAAATTAAATTTTATATGAAAGCTTTTAAGTTTGACAAATGTATAGGTAAAGCATACAATCAGTCTATAGAATAAACAGAAGGTCATGGCACATAAAATACTTCTTGCCGAAGACGATATTCAGCTTATCGATATGTATAAGCGTAAATTCGAAATTGAGAAATTTGATGTCTATATTGCTGAAGATGGACAAGAGGCCATAGACAAACTCGAAACCTTTACCCCGGACTTGGTACTTTTAGATATAATGATGCCAAAAGTAGATGGACTTGAAGTTTTAAGGCAAATCAAGCAAAACCCCAATCTAAAAGACACATTGGTTGTAATACTTACAAATCTAGGCAATGAATCCACTTCAGAAGAAATCTATAAATTGGGTGCTACTGATTATATAGTTAAGGCCGAGATGACCCCGCTGGAAGTAACGAATAAAGTCAAAGAAATCTTAAAAGAATATAAAAAATAAGCATCTATGGAAAAGAGTCCCAAGGGGGACTCTTTTCCATTTTCATTCAAATCAAATTTACTATACTATAAATGTTTATTAACCATATCAATCAATTGCTGTTTCTTTTTTTCTCCTGAAACCCTTTCAACTTCTTCGCCATTTTTGAAAACTATAAATGTTGGCGTTCCTTTAATTTCATATTTAGACGAGGTCACGCTGTTTTCCTCAATATCAAGCTTTCCTACACGTGCCCTACCAACTAGAGCATCAGATGCTTCCGTTACATCCTTGGCAATATTTTTACAATGAGGACACCATGACGCATAAAAATCTACTAAAACCACCCCCTTGTAATCTCCAACTTCGGTTTTAAAGTTATCATCTGTTAGTTTCAATTCGTTTTTACCGATAGCCCCTGCATCTCTAGTATCTTCCGACGTACTTTTGGTATTCTTTGCGGTACCATCTTCTGTTGTGTTGCCAGTGGCAATATCCTTATTTCTATTTTGCTGCAATGAAAAAACTGCTGCTGCCAGAAGTCCTACTAGAACAATAATGATAGTTACAGCAATTTTCATGTTATTGTCACTTTTATTTTCTTTATCTCCTATCATATATACCTCTTATTCTTTATAGCTCCCAACCTAAATGCTTATCTCATCATCAAGACAAATCAGGACTCTTTCAATTAAATATTGTTAATAGATAAATTATACACGATTTATTTTTACTTTCAATGTTTTGTACTGGTTCAGTACATACCGTACACTTTCTAACATGTTAATTTAGTTAAAT
>CAZTWZ010000040.1:0-6144 GCA_964617835.1 uncultured Candidatus Saccharibacteria bacterium
CTATTCACACGGAAAACCGCGGATAACACACTGGCTGCCGCGGGAATTCAGCGGACATCAGCGATTTATCAGTGAAAGTCAGTGTAGATAAGTTACAACAATGAAAAAATACGAAATTGTATATATTATACACCCAGATTTAGAAGGTAGTACGGCTAAAATTACAGAAAAAGTTAAAAGTGTAGTTGAAAAGTCAGGCGGCAAGGTATTAAATGAAGACAGCTGGGGCAAGAAAAAACTTGCTTATGAGATAGATAAGAACACTTTTGGTATTTATACATTTTTACTCGTAGAGATGGATTCAGAAAAAGTAAAGGAGCTGGGACGAACTCTGCGCCTATCAGAAGAGATTATAAGGTCTATGGTAGTTTTGGCGGAAGAAGAGATTGAGACAAAAACTTCAGAGAGGAAAACTGTCAAGAAGGCAAAGACGGAAAAGAAAGAAAAAGAAGAAATAAAGACTGAAAAGACTGAAGAAACCAAAGTAACGAAAAAGCCGAAAAAAACAAAAGCCGAAAAAGAAAAAGAAGAAAAAGAAAGGCAAAAAGAACTAGACGAAAAATTGCAAGCAATCATAGGACCTGACGAAGAAAAATAATTAAAAGAAACCCCGACGCTTTAGTCGGGGCAAGGGAGAAAGCCATGCAGAATGTAAACTTGGCAATCGTAATGGGAAACTTAACTCGCGATCCTGAACTCAGGTATACGCCAAACGGCCAGCCCGTGACATCATTTGGTGTTGCGACAAACCGTTCGTGGAAGAGTTCAGATGGAGAAAAGAAAGAAGAGGTTGAATTTCACGAGGTAGTTGTTTGGGGCAAGCTGGCAGAACTTTGCAGCCAGTATCTGACAAAAGGAAGGAAAGTGCATGTTATGGGGCGGCTTCAAACCAGAAGCTGGGAAGGTCAAGATGGCGCAAAGAGGCAAAAAACAGAGATTGTAGCGCAAGACATTGCTTTCGTAGATAGCCGGAGAGATGGGGGCGGCTTTACATCGGCCGATAAAAAAGAAGAGGGAAAATCAGACAAGAAAGAAAAAGCAAAGAGTTCAAAAAAAGATGAGGGAAAAAAAGAAGCCGACTCCGCTAAAACTAAACCGGATGAGGAAGAGGAGATAAATATAGATGACATACCGTTCTAAAGGCAGGCCAGCCGCATTTGTATCAAGAAAAGGATGCAGGTTTTGTATTGATAAAGATTTAAAAATTGATTATAAAGATGCGAAAGGTCTCCAGAAGTTTATTTCAAATTTTGGCAGAATAGAATCCAGAAAAAGGACAGGCAACTGCGTAAAACACCAGAGAAAAGTAGCGTTAGCTATTAAGAGAGCCAGAATACTGGCGCTTCTTCCTTATGTAAATAAGTGACAACAATTTGATGTTGTCATCCTGAACTAGATTCAGGATCTATATAATAAAAACTAGATTCCGGGTCGGGGTCCGGGATGACAAAAGGTGTGTTATGTACGATATTAATGATCTAAAGATAGGCATCGTTTTTGAATACGAGAAAGAACCGTATGTAGTGGTAGAATCCCAGCATACGAAGCTTGGCCGTGGCGGAGCAATTCTTAGGGCAAAAGTTAAAAACCTTATAACTGGAGCAACACTGAATAAAACCTTCAAGAGCAGTGATAAGTTTCATCCGGTTACTATTGAACGCAAAAAAGCGCAGTTTCTTTATTCTGAGGGCAGTGTTTATTTTTTTATGGACCAAGATAATTATGAACAAATATCTTTAGATAAAAGCTTTATCGGTAATGCATCAAATTATTTACTGGAAGGTGAAATATATCAGTTGCAGATCTTCAAAGAAAAACCAATCAGTATAGAACTTCCCATCAAAATGAACTTCAAGGTTACAGAGGCAGAAAAAGGATTAAAGGGCGATACGGCATCAGGTGCTACAAAACCAGTGCGTATTGAAACAGGTCTCAAGGTTAACGTCCCGCTTTTTATAAAAAAAGGCGATCGTATTCGCATAGATACTCGTGATGGATCATACGTTGAGAGGGTAAAATAAATTTCTGTAACTTTTGTTTAGGTAGGACATCAGTCCAATTGAGTCCTTGTTTGTCATTCTGAACTTGATTCAGAATCTATATAATATATTTCTATATAATATAAATTATGAAGTCTTACTATGTTTACATTATGGCCAGTAAGAAAAACGGAACTTTATATATTGGCATTACTTCTGATTTAAAGAAAAGAATATACGAACATAAAAATAATCTAGCTGATAGTTTCACTAAAAAAATATAAAGTGCATTTATTGGTTTACTTTGAAGAAACTAATGATGTAGAATCGGCAATAAAGAGAGAAAAACAAATAAAAGCATGGAAAAGAGGTTGGAAGATTGAATTAATTGAGAAAACTAATCCTGACTGGAACGACTTATATGAAGAGATTTTGGATTCTGAATCAAGTTCAGAATGACAAAAAGTGTCATTCCTGCGAACCCTTCCTTCATTCCTACATTCTTCCTGTTATTCCGTGCTTGACACGGAATCTATGTTAAAAAAAGATGGATTCTTAAATCAAGTTCAGAATGACAAAGAGGGTTCAGAATGACAAAGAGGGCTCAGAACCACAGTTAATAATTAATAAAAATATGAAAAAGCGCATAGATATATTATTAGCCGAAAAGGGTTTGGCAGAAACTCGAGCAAAGGCTCAGAGTTTGCTTATGGCTGGACAGGTGGTAGTTGATGGAAAGAAAGTTGATAAGGCAGGTACTATAGTGGATGAAAATTCAGAAATTGAAGTTAAGGAAAAGTTTCCTTATGTTTCTCGGGGCGCACTAAAGATAGAAAAGGCACATAAAGAATTCAAACTGAATTTCAAGGATAAGATCATTTGTGATATTGGTGCATCAACGGGCGGGTTCACTGACTTCGCGCTTAAAAATGGAGCAAAGAAAGTATATGCGATAGATGTCGGGTATGGACAGCTGGACCAAAAACTTCGGGAGGACGAGAGAGTTGTTGTGATGGAGAGGACGAATATCCGTGATATTAATTTGTGGGAAGAGTTTTCTAAACGAGTCATTCTGGCAAGTAAAGTGCGTCTAGAGTCTAGACTGTCAGACAAAAATGATTCTGGTCAAGCCAGAATGACAGTTGATAAGATTAATTATTACTTAGTAGATGTATCGTTTATATCGCTTAAAAAAGTTTTGCCGGTTATAAAACAGTTAGCAGTTAACAGTAAACAGCCAGCAGGAATCATTGCCCTCATTAAACCGCAGTTTGAGGTGGGCAAGAAAATTGCTGATAAATGTAGGGGTGTGATAAAGGATGAGACAATTCAGAAAGAAGTAGTAGAGAACATCGCTCGCTTTGCCGAAAGTATTGGTTTTAGAGTAGAAGGACTAACTGAGTCACCGATTACAGGAGCGAAGGGTAACAAAGAGTTCTTGATGTGGTTAGAGTCTCCTTGTCATTCTGAACTTGATTCAGAATCTATATAATTCCATATAATATAATTTATGAAGTCTTATTATATCTACATTATGACCAGTAAGAAAAACGGAACTTTATATATTGGCATTACTAATGACCTTATAAAAAGAGTTTTTGAACACAAGAAAGGTTTAGTAGAAGGATTTACAAAAAAATATCAAGTCAATAAACTTGTCTATTTTGAAGAAACTCAAGATGTAGAGTCGGCTATTATGAGAGAAAAGAAACTTAAAGACTGGAAGCGTAAATGGAAATTAGAGTTAATAGAGAAAACTAATCCTAAGTGGGATGATTTATATGATAAAATCCTGGATTCTGAATCAAGTTCAGAATGACAAGAAGTGAGGTTTAGAATAACAAAAGGGATTCAGAATGACAAAGAGGGTCCAGAATGACAGATCTTATACATTAAACTTAAACACCATCACATCACCATCTTTGACGATGTAATCTTTACCTTCTAAGCGGACTTTGCCGGCGGACTTGGCACCGATCCATCCCTTGTTATCTACTAGTGCTTTCCAGCTAACCGTTTCTGCCTTTATGAATCCTTTTTCAAAATCTCCGTGAATGACACCGGCAGCTTGAGGTGCCTTCCAGCCTTTCTTTATAGTCCATGCCTTTATCTCTTTCTCTCCAGCAGTGAAGAAAGTCTGCAGGCCGAGGAGTTCATATCCCTTCTTTATTAACTGACTTAAACCTGTTTCTGTTTGGCCGAGCTCTTTCAAATATTCATCTCTTTCATCACTTGATAACTCGTTTAGCTCTGACTCAATCTTCGCTGAGATGAGGACCGCATTGTCATTCCGACCGACATCGTGAAACGACGAGCGGAGGAATCCCTTTCCTTTCTCTATTGAATTTTGACCATTGAGATTTGATTGGAAATTGGAAATTGGAAATTGGAAATTTTTTGAAAGGTGTTCTTCATCAACATTGAAGATATAAATGTGAGGCTTCAAAGTTAAGAGATTTAAGTCCTTAATCTGTTCAATCTCTTTTTCTTTCAAATCTAGTTCTCTTGCAGTTTTGCCGTCTTCTAAACTTTTCTGAATTTTTTGAACCAATTCCAGATTATCCTTCAACTTTGGTTCACTCTTCACATCCTTTGTTAGTTTGGCGACTCTTTTACCTATGGTCTCAAGATCGGCAAATATCAGTTCCATCTTTATAGTTTCCATATCAGATGAAGGATCGGTCTTGCCGGAAACATGAGTAACATTTTTGTCAGTGAAGACGCGTATGACTTCAGCTATAGCATCACACTCGCGAATATTTGCCAGGAACTTGTTGCCCAAGCCCTCGCCTTGGCTAGCGCCCTTGACTATGCCGGCGATATCTATGAACTCTACTATTGCCGGAACTACTTTTTGTGTTGGTATGACGCTTGCCAGCTCTTGCAGGCGTTCATCCGGTACTTCAACGACACCGACATTGGGGTCTATAGTGCAAAAAGGATAATTTGAAGCCTCCGCTTTATTTTTTGTTAAAGCGTTAAAGAGTGTACTCTTGCCGACATTTGGAAGGCCGATAATTCCGATAGATAAACTCATTTTTTCCTGTCATTCCGACCGATACTCCGAAGTCCTTCGGAGCGAGCGGAGGAATCTCTTTCTCTAAATTAACTCGTTAATCTTAGCATAAAATATATATATTATAAATGTTTGACCTGTCGATTAAAACATTCAGTGGACTTCAGTATATTATTAGCGGTTATCAGTGTTTATGCGCTACAGCGAAAAAAACTCTTGTCAAAATAGTGCTTATGTGATATTATAACCACAACTTGAAGGAGGCGTGTCTAGAGGTTTTATTCTCTAGTTGCTCTTTGATAGTGCAGATCAATTTTCTTTGTCACCACCCACCACCAAATATAGCAAAGGAGGAGAGACAGATGAGGAAAATGCTCAAAATATTGTTTGTTGCTATGGTTTGCGGTCTCGTAATTGCAAACATAGCAATCGTCGTTGGTCAGGCGTCGGTTGGTGTTGATGGTTATACGCCTAGCTCGCCACTCTGCAACGAAAGGACGGGACTGACTATTAGCATCAGTCCAAACCATGGGTTGCCTGGAAGTTCAGTCGTAGTCACTGCGTATATGGACAGGTCCTTTGCCACTCCAATCGTTTTCTGGGACGGCCAACCGATGGGTGGGCTGGGTGGTGGGATAGGGACGATGATCATTCCGGATGATGCTACAGCGGGACCTCATGAAGTGTCGATATGGACTGTAGATACATTCTACGCCGAGTTCTGTGAATGGACTGCCAGTACGACTTTCACGGTTGATACAGTTCCTACACCTACGCCGATTGACGGCCGAGATGACACATCCATGCCATCGTTGGACGGAGGATCAATAGTACCGATTGCAAACAGTACTCAGCCTAGCGGGAATACAGCCACTGACAGCACAGTCGCTGATTCGTCACAACTTCCTGTGGCTATGCCCGTAACTGGGTTATGGATGGTTCCTATAGCAATTTCGGGAACCGGACTTGCTGGTGCTGGTGTGTGGCTCCTTCGTAGGAGATAGGTAGCACAAAGTGAAGTCTATTACAGGCGCCCCAAGGGGCGCCTGTTTTCCTTTTTATTTTTAATATTTATTATAAAAATAAATTTAAAACTTGACATACATTCCTCTTTTGCTGTTAAATAGTTTTAAATAGGTAAAATTTACA
>CAZTWZ010000041.1:0-5839 GCA_964617835.1 uncultured Candidatus Saccharibacteria bacterium
TCTTTCTTTAGCTACGATTTGATTGGGAAATTGCATTTCGGGGTAGAATGTACCTACATATGCTTGATTTTTATTAAATTTCATGTTATACTCGTCCACGCTAAGCAGATCGGATGACTGCTCCCTACAAGGAGAGGAAAGTCCGGGCACCAAAGAGCGTGGTAGTTATGAAACATAACCGGTCGAAAGGCCCGAGCTAGTGCCACAGAAACAATACCGCTTCATATTTATATGAAGTAAGGGTGAAAAGAGTGGGGTAAGAGCCCACAACGTTTACTGGTGACAGTAAACGGAGGTAAACCTTACCTGGTGCAAGTCCGGTGGACCAAAGTTTTCCTAAAGTTTATGTCATAAATCTTTGCGAAAGCAAGGATAGGCTCTAACATTTAGATAGATGCTGCTCGTATCGAAAACTGAGGTCCGGACGCATAGATAGATGGTCATCGATAACAGGACCCGGCTTATAGATCCGCTTAGCAATAAAAAAGCCTCGATATTTTCGAGGCTTTTTTATATTTTGGTTAAAATTTTAGTTCTAAGATTGTCCTGCTTTTACTTTTTCCTTCTTTGCTTCTTTCTCCACATCCTTTTTCATCTTTTCATCCATCACTTCTTTTGCTTTATCTATGGGTGTTTCCAGGGGTATGCTTTTGTCAAAGTCAGACATGCTTTCTTTAGATACTTTTGATACCTGAGGAAGTTTAAATCCAAAAGTAGAACCCTTCCCCTCTTCTGAATGGAATATTATATCACCATGATGTTCCTCTATTACTTTCTTTGCCATGAAAAGCCCAAGACCAGTACCATCGGGTCTGGTACTCCTGGCGTTATCTGCTCTATAGAACTTTGTAAATAGATGTTTCTGCTGTTCTTTTGGCACACCTATACCATTATCCTTAACCTCAAAACAGACATTCTTACCCTCTTCATAGAGTTTTACCTCTATTTTCCCATGTGGTGTATAGTATATAGCATTGTCTATAAAGTTCATCGCAACCTGCCTCACTTTCATCTCATCGGCACACAGCGTCATATGTTTCGGTTTTTTGAATGAAAGCTTCAAGCCCTTATCTTTCACCGCTTTATCAAGCTGCTTAATCTCCTCAGATACGGTCTTCACAACATCAAACTCACTGACTTCAAGGAAAAATCGCCCTGTCTCCATACGAGAAACATTCAGAAGGTCGTTAATCAAAGAGACCATTCTCGTTGCCCCATAGTATGCCTCCTGGACAAACTCATACTGCCCCATCTTTATCTCTCCCGCATCACCCTCAAGCAACATAGACAGATAACCTTTGATGGCGGTCAGCGGAGTACGAAGCTGATGAGATGCCATAGATATAAACTCATCTTTAGCTTTATCAAGTTCACGCAAATTAGTATTTGCAACCTCTAGATCCTTGGTGGCCTTTTTAATTTCTGACCGAAGTACTGTGTTAAACTGCTGAATTTCCTCATAGGACTTGGCGTTATTCACGGCAACTGTTATCTCTGGTCCCAAAATCTCAAATATTCTTATATCCTGTGCGCTATACATATCTCCTGACGACTTTTCCCCCAAGAAAAGCACTCCCGATACTTTATCATTGGACTTTAAGGGTATAGCCACCGATGCCTTATGCCTTCTGAGTATGGCCTTAGTCCTTATATGATCATCCAACTCATCAAATATACATAAACCGTTTTTTGTCACAATCTCTATTTCTTTAAGATTAATATGCGGACTTTTTTTATAACCTACTCCTTGTGTTGTATTAATCGTTTTATCATCCTTCAAAATAACAAAAAACCCTCTTGAAACTTTCATCTCACTGGTCAAAATATTGAGTATTTTATATAAAAGCTCTATCAGAACTATAGTTGAACCCATAGTATGAGCTAGTGTATCCAGGAGCTTCTCCGGATCATAAGATTGCTTGAAAAATATCCTGTCTGTCTTTTTGGTAATAAACCTTCTGAGCGGCTGAAAAGAAAAAACTATAAACAGCGTCATAGCTATTCTGAAGATTATCTGCCCTGTGCTTATAGGACCTCCAGAATCAACGAAAATAATCCTTTCCAGCCATATCATGGTAAACGTGTAAAAAAAGCCAATCAAGGCGATAAGTATGGCGTATGATATAGATCTCGCTACAATTAGACGAATATCCATAAGCTTGTGCCTTACTATGCCATAAGCGATAAAAGACAAGAGAATAAGAGTAGAATAGTCACCTAGAAAATAAAGCCTAGAAACACCCCAAGAAATGGGTAGGAAAATATTAAAAATAAAATTCAGAACATAAAATATAAAAAGACCAATAAGTAGGTGCTGAACTTTCTTATCTTTAAAGTGTTTATAACGAAAAATTGGATATAGAGTTGCAATGATTATTATCAATCCACTTAATAGATAAAAAAGCATGCCTTGGCCATATACAATCGTCAACATTTCCCCAACAAATTTTATATCTTTTACTATATAATTTGTAAACCCAGCAATTATCGCCGTAATTCCACCCAACAACATTATTGCCTTGTTTAAATTTTTATATCTAGCTTCTTCATTAATTAAATAAACCGTCAAAAGATAAAGAAAGGCAAAAAAGAGTGGTGTTGCAAACCATGCAATTTTCAAGAGCAATAAGCCTAGTTCAAGATTATTTTGACCCAAATATCGAGGAATATAAGCACAGTTAATCCAAACTAACATTAAAAGAGTCGTAACTACATATATAATATTAACCTTCTTCTTAGGACTATCCTTAATAACCCAAAAAGCCAGAAAAAATGCTATAACATCAATAACTATAACAGTGATGCTATTCAAAAAAATATCCGTTATTAGTCCAGTTATCATATTAGTATTCTACCTATAAATATTAAAGTAGACCAGAGGATAAATTCCCCGCTTTCTAAAATATAACCCGAAAATTTTTCTTTTTTTATAAGATTTAGAGCATACAGATTAAATGGAATATCCAACAAAAGAATTAAAATATATGAAGGAAAAATACCAAATAAATAGAACACTAAAGGCATGAAGCCTATGACAAAGCTCAAAAAATATAGAATCTTAATAGTTTTTTCTTTTCCTAAAAGTATACTTAAAGTTTTAAGATTTTCCTTTTTATCACTTTCGATATCTTTAATATCAAGCATTATTTGCATAAATAATGCTTTAATAAAAACAAATACTGATAACCAAATAACAGACCTAGAAATACTTTCTAGAGGTATTGAATAATAAATTAAGGGCGAATAAACTACAGCCGTAAATATTAGAGCAACACAAATATTTTTAAAAAGATATATTTTTTCGGTTTGTTTTTTTAAGTAAAGGGTATAAAAAACTCCGAAGATATTAATCAATAAGAGGTATATTATATATTGGGGGTTATAGAAAAAATAGAATAATATTAGCAATGTAGACAAAGTGAGGAAAAAAATAAGTGGAGTGTGCTTATAAAGCATCTTATTATGCTCTGTCCTTATTTTATTTGTTAATAAATCTTTATCAATCTCCTTATACCTATTAAAAAGGAAGACGGTATAATAGCCCAAATAAGAGATAATAAAAAAATCCCAAGACATTTTGATATTTAGTACATAGGCAGAAAAAAATGCAATTGATAAGGCACCTAAGGCCTGTAAGTGCCCATTATAGAAAAACTCGATCTTCATAAAGTTTGAGGTTTTTCTAATATTGGAAACCATTATGATTTTCTGTTAACTAAATAATTTGTTATTTCTAATAAATCATCACCATATTCATTCTGAGGAAGTTTGTCTAAACTATCCTTAGCCGTATCTAAATATTCTAGTTCTAGCTTAAGTGCTTTTTCTTGTGCCCCAGTCTTACTTATCATATCAATTCCTCTTTGAACATCTTTATCATTAATAAGGTCTCTTTTTAATATCTTGATAAATTCTTTTTTCTCCTTAGAATCAAATTCTTTCATGGCCAGTAATATTATTATGTTGCCCAGTTTTCTTTCTATAATATCTTTACCAATCTTTTTTCCAAATTTCTTTTCGTTTCCAAACATATCGAGTGTGTCATCCTTTACTTGAAATGCCATCCCCAGATTCGTGCCAAAATTTTTAAGATGTGTTATATCTTCATCGCTAGAATTCGCACAAATGCCACCCACTTCACAACAAGCACGGAGAAGGGTCGCTGTTTTTTTGCTAACCATATTATAATAGTCATCCATAGTTACAAGAGAATATCTGTTCTTTGTAATGAAATGTTCATCTTCTCGGCCTTTTTGTTCAAAAAGTATGTCTAGTATTTGGCCATCGGTTAACATTTTTAAGGTTTTGGATAAAATGATATAAATATCTTCACTGCATTTGCATTTATGATTGATGTCGAAAATTGCCCCAGCATAGCTCACCGATATACACTCTGCCATTGTTACTCCATATTTTTTCCATACGGTAGGCTTCCCGCGCCTAAACGCACTATGATCTATAATATCATCTACTATTAAAGTGTAATTGTGGAGTATCTCAAGTGCTGCCGCGGGATAGAGAACATCTTCTTCTTTTCCTCCCATCATCTTACAGCCTAAGATGGCAAGCACAGGCCTTAAGCGTTTTCCTCCGCAAGATATTTGGTATTTTATGAGTTCGTGGTTTTTCTTATCAACAGAAGAAGTCAGTATCTCTTCAATAACAGGGTCAACCTTCCTTGTAATACTTTCTAGAACATTTTTGATATTCCCTGTTTTTTCAGCCATAACCTATTCTCCTATAATCTGAATTTGGACTTTTCTGGGTCTAGACCTATCAAGTTCTCTTAAAAATATCCTCTGCCACTGGCCTAGCTGAAGTTTACTGTCAACAATATTTAGAGTAACACTTGTTGGAAGTAATATTGCCTTACAATGAGAGTGACCATTTACACATTCATCATCACACATGTTCACTGTCCTTATTTCAAAATTATCATGATTATACTCACATTTATTGGAAGCTAGCTTCTCTAAAAAGGCTTCCATATCTTTTATAAGAAGCGGTTCGTTTTCATTAACTATAATAGCAGCCGTTGTGTGCATAGACTGTATATTGGCCAAGCCCTCTTTTACTTTACTTTCGGCGATAAATTTCTCAACTTTATGAGTTATGTCTATAAAGTCGGCTGTTTTTTTTGTTTTTAATTTAAATTCTTTGTTCTTAATTTTCATTTTGTTTAATGAGCTCCTTAAATCTCTTATTTTTTTGTAATATCTTAACCTGCTCTACACACCAGGGAGAATATTTTTCGGGATTATCTGTTATTTCTTTCAAAAAATCATCCCATTCAACCCATTTTGTATTTTCTACTTCATCACTGTTAATTTCTGGTTCATCAGAGGTAAGACCCACAAGAATAGGGCATATTTCATTCTCCATTATACCATCTTTTATGAATTTGTACCTGTATGGCGATACTTCTTCTATTCTGTCTACACTCATACCAAGCTCATCTCTCAGTCGTCGGTTAGCAGCATCTGTTGTGCTCTCATCTAATGCGGGGTGTCCACAACAACTATTTGACCACACCAAGGGCCATGTTTTTTTCTTATGGCTTCTCTGTTGAAGCAATAATTTACCGTCAGATCTGAATATAAAAGACGAAAATGCCCGATGCAGAGGTGTGTCACTGCCGTGAACCTCTTCTTTGGGCATAGTCTTTATAACATTGTTGTCCTCATCTACAAGAACAACTTCTTCTTTTGTCTTTTGTTTGTGTTTTTCCGTTTTCATATATTTACATGGTAAATAATAGCATAATTATGATGAAAAACAAATAAAAAAATTGTTTTAGGTACGGACCTTTTGCACTCCCCATAGTACTTCATTAGGCGTT
>CAZTWZ010000042.1:0-5748 GCA_964617835.1 uncultured Candidatus Saccharibacteria bacterium
TTTTATCTGCTTTTTAAGGAGAAAAAACCACAGAAAAAGTTCCATTAGACCGAAATTATAAAGATATACAAACAAAAATAATACCTATACAAAGGTGTTATAATTCTTTAAGAAGTTTTATATTTCCTGAAATAAGGGCTTCCTTTTTAGCTCTAGACCATTTTTTAAGTTGCTTTTCACGTCTCATTGCTTCTTTTCTTGTTGAAAACTTTTCTGTATAGACAACTTTAAATGAGCCACTATTTTGAGTTGTAAACTTTGCTGCAACTCCCCACTTGTGATAATTTCTTCTGTTTGAAATATTATTAGTCTGACCGATATATAGTTTATTGTTTTTAGATTTCAGTATACAAATGTAAAACATCTTGCCCCTCGGTTCGTTACTATAATAATAGTAACTCACTCAGGACATTCGACTCTAGTATACAAATTTGGTCGAAGACCATGATTAGCCCTTCGGCTATGCTCAGGGCATTCGCCTCACTTATTTATTGTATTTGGTCGAAGACCATGAGCAAACGAAGTGAGTCGAATGGTGGAGCTGATGGGATTTGAACCCATGTCCGAAAGTTAAAATCATACAACCTTAGCAAGCTTAGACCTGATTATTCAGTTCAAAGATCTGGTATAAATCAGGACAAAAACCAAACCTTCTAGCCCGATAAGTCTTACTTGTCATTTATCGGTGTCGTGACAAGGTATCTCAAGAGTATGACATCTTGTCCTCCAAGCTTGAGAACTCGGGAGGAAGATGGCTATAAGCTTTAAGCTATAGCTGGCGCAAAGGTGCGTACGCTGAAAGCGTTCGCTACTTTGCTAACAAATGTTTTTGCACTTGTCGATTAACTATCTGTGTAACGCGAGACAGTCATCGCGACTTGCGTTATATAATTTCAATGATCTTCCGTCGAAGCCAAAACAGCCCCAAGACAATAATCCACAATTCCAAATTACTAATTCAAAATCGCAGAAAAAACATTTTAGCACAAAACAGACTTTAAAATCAACCATAAGTTTAAAAAAATATTTGACCAAAAGTATCCAATATGTCTGCACTCTGTACAAAACTTGAAAAAAATCAGCCATTTTACTAAATCTGTTTATTAAAATATTGAGATAAAATTCACCGCTCAATCCGCCCGCCACTACACTAATATGTATTAGTGTAGTGCATATTATCTGTTTACTGTTATCTGTTTACTGTATATAATATCTTTGGAGGGATTTTTTAGATGAAGAAAAACGAAATACGGAAACATTACTTTCAAGATAAATATGTAATTATCTCGCCTAAAAGGGGAAGAAGACCGCATAGAACAAAGATTTGCAAAGAAGACGAGAAAGTGGGCAAGAAATGTTTTTTCTGTCCGGGAGAAAAAGTGAAGCTTGTTTACGAACTTCCCAATCTAAGCGGCGGGTGGCTTGTTCGGGTTATAAAAAATATTTACCCCGCCCTCTCTCTAGACAATAAATATGCATATGGCAAACAGGAAATCATCATAGAAACCCCGGAGCATAATAAAGAAATCCACGAACTATCTATAGAACATATTAAAAAAATCCTTGATGTCTACTCAGAAAGACACGAAAGCCTAATGAAGCTGAAAAAAGTCCGCTATGTGCTAGTCTTTAAAAATGAAGGCGGAAAAGCCGGTGAAAGTATAAACCATGCGCATTCTCAAGTTATAGCCCTGCCGATGTTACCGCCTCTCATTCGTGAGGAAATATTGGCTATAGATGAATATCAGATGAAAAACAATAGCTGTCCCTACTGTGATATTATCAAGAATGAAAAAAAGTCACCCAGGGTTGCATGGGAAGATAAACACATCTTTGCCCTATGCCCCTATGCTTCAGAGTCACCATATGGGGTATGGTTCATCCCTAAAAGACATGTCGCAAGTTTACACGATATGAATCGGGAGGAAAAACTTTCACTAGCTCGAGCCATGAAACATACTATAAGCAAGATAGACTTACTAGACTTAAGCTACAACTACTTTTTTCATAATAGTGTTGATGAGAATAATCATCATATGATTATGAAGTTTGTACCAAGACCAAATGTATGGGCTGGACTGGAACTCGGAACAGGAATCATTATTAATCCTATACCTCCCGAAGGTGCTGCTAAATTCTATCGAGGTAAGTTAAGGGCTAAAAAAATAATTATAGGCAGGTAAATATTTCAAAACAAAAAAGAAAGAGCGCAGTTCCCCGCACCCCTTCTTTTTTGTTTTTGTTTCAGGTAATGACTCTTCTATTTCTTTGGCAGAGTCTTTTTGATAGCGTTCAGAATATCTGTTGCAGCATCTTTTCCTCCGAGACCGAAGGCAAGACCGCCGGCGATTGCTATAAGAGCAACGACACCCTGGAACAGGATATTAATAAGATCTGTTGCTAGCCCCAGTTGCTGCAAGGATGCCAGGAAAGCAAAAACGATAATAGACCATCTGGCAACAACCGCTAAAATCTCACTAGCTTTTACGCCTATGGAGTTAGCAGTAGCTTTCACAACTCTTGCGGCAAGATCCGCTATAACTACACCAATAAAAAGTATAACTATAGCTCTAGTAACATCCGCAAGAACAAATGATAACAAATCTTTTAAGATATCATTAACACCTGAGAGCTGAGCCACATCAAGCGCGACAACAAGAAATGTTAGAAGCACAATCCACTTTGCGATATCACCAAGCAAGCTTATAACTTCTACATCTTTTGTAATAATTTTATTAAGACCTGCCGCATCGGTATATTTTTTAATCTGCAAGAAACCCAGACCTTTTACAATCACGGTTTTTACAGCCCAGGCAACTATGATACCGATCAAAAGAACGATGACGGCAGCAATCAGATCGGGAATATAAGTTATGACGTCTGACAAACTATCTCTGACTGCGTCAGTAACTGCTGTTATGGTATCTCCCATTTTTCTTCACCTCCTTTCCTTTTTTAGAGGTTACACTCTTATCACCCGCTAATCTCGGAATTTTGGTATCTTTCCTCATTAAAGTAAAAATACCACAAGTGTTTTGAATATGTCAATAACGAAGATGAGTTCCGGAATTTTTTTCCATCATAATAATTGAAGAAATACAAAGAGCAGTCCGATGTTCTCCGGACTGCTCTTTGTATCGTCATAATTCTCTACTGAAAATATCATCAAAAGCAACCTTGCGTATTCCGCCATGCCGAACGGTGACAACCTTATTTAAAAATTTGTGCCTTGTTTCCCGACCGCAGTCAAGGACAAACTTTAGGCACCTGCTAGTTTTAGTGGCTGCACGTAACCGTACATGGCAGAAAGCGCAAAACTGCTTTTTCAATGTACCCATTCCTGCTTTCAGGGAACTCTATCATAGAAGAGTGCTCATAATGTTTCATTGTAGAAAATAACAAAAATTTATATATTGTTTTGGAAATATTTTGTATAAATGCTTAGGGCTAATGTATCTCTAGAAATGCGCCCCGATCAAGGTGCGCCATCAGTCCGAGCTTTATCTGTAGAGCATCATGAAAACTAGTTGGATTTAGGCCTATTAATTCTTTAACTTTATTGAGGCGATAAATCAATGTATTCCTGTGAAGATGAAGTTTTTTTGCCGCCTCTGTTAAATTCATGCCATTTTCAAGAAACACGCTAGTGGTTTTAAGAAGATCCTTGTCTTCATAAAGTTTCCTTAAAACTTGATATGAAAGCTCATTTTTTCTAGTATCTGTAACGTCACTCAAAAGACCCACAAACATTGCTACATCTAAGATATGAAAAACTTTTTTATGAAACATGACTTTCTCGCCAAGTTTCATGGCAATACTTGCATCTTCATAAGACTTTCTGAGACCAGAAAGCCCAGGATAATACTGTCCCACAGAAACACATGTCCTTCCCGGAAACTTTTTATCAAGTTCTTTTTGAATATGTTTTCCGCCTTTCTTAAGTATCTCAAAAGAATTTAGAGTATCAATATTATCTTCTTTTATTTCTTTCAGGCAGACAAACTTGCCTTCACCTATATAAACAATGCAGTTTTGTATTTCTCCTTCAAAAGCACCCAAAAGATAGTTTTCTATTCCTTTCAAATAATCCTGAAACTTTATTCTTGCAACTTCTAGCCGCAAACTTTTATGATCAGCGATATAGCTATCATATAAATCATCTATTTTAAATATCATTACCGCATATTTAAATCTAAGATTGACACCGATAATATCTCCCCGATCTATAGCTTCTTCGGTAGTTCTGATTTTTGTTCCCATTAAAACTTCCTTAATGAAGTCACTTCTCAAATCATTTGCAATATGAATATTTCTAACTAAAAACTCTTCATGGAGGAGAACCTCCGCCAGTCCCTTGGCAAGACCGGAAAACTCCTGTGACTCTTCTTTTTTGGAGCTTCCCACACAAACAGCCCCTACTTTTTTTCCATCATATACAAGAGGTGCGCATGAAAAAAATTTCTCTTCCCTTTTTTCTATAGTTTCTTTATTGTCTTGGATTGATTTAAGTGCCAGGAAGTTTATGCTAGAAGCTTGGCCATTTAGAACTGCTCCATTTTCATCATAAAGATAAACCGCCCTTTCGAGAACTTTTTCCATTTTCTCTAGCAACCCCTGCCCTATATCTCTAGTTAGTTTCATAATATTTCCTTATTTTTAAATCACCTATCCGCCTAATTCTGATGCACTAATTCCCTAAAAAGCATAGATAGTTTTATTTGTACCGCTTCATCAAATACTCTAGGGTCTAGCTTTAAAGACTCAGTTATTTTATCCAGCCTATATACCAAAGTGTTACGATGAATCTTTAGCTTTTTTGATGTTTGAGTCAAGCTCATGTCGTTGTCAAAAAAAACATTGAGTGTATTTTTTAGTTCCTCATTTGAAAACCCTTCAAAAACATTTTTAGGAAAGTCCAGTCCCCGGCCGCTATTTATAAGAGGGGCAACCACACCAAAACTATCAAAATTGTAAACTCTGCCCTGACCCCAAACTTTCTCGCCAAAGTTCATCGCGACAAGAGCTTCTTCAAATGACTCTTTTAAGCCCCTTACTCCTGAGTAGTATTTACCAACCCCGATAGTCACATCTCCCCGAAACTCATTACTTAATATCTGTTGAAATGAGTTGAGTGTTTTTAAAAGATGTTTAAAGTTTTGTTTTATCTCTTCCTCTTGCCCCAAGTCTTTCATAATTACAAACCTGCTGCTGCCAATATAGGTGATAATATTATCCTTGTTTCTGGTATAAAAAGATTCCGTCTGAGATATAAGAGATCTTTTTATCTTTGCCCAAAAAGAATCCTTTTCATTGCAACTGAGACTCTCGCTAAACAAAGTCTTTCTAACATCACCGCTCAAGTCCACCAGAAGTACTGCCCTTGGCTTCTTTATATCAAAGCCATATACCTTAGCTTCAGATATTGCTTCGTTCTCATCATATTCTTCTCTATGAAATAAATCATAAATAAACTTATTGATCTTTCTGTCTTCTTGAGTGATATTCTCAAGTATTATTTTCTGGTGCAGTATCAGTTCAACCATAGACTTCAAAATATCCCCTTCTTCCTCCACTATTTGGGGCTTTGTATCCATAAAGATATATCCAACCCTTTCACCTTCCACAGATAATGAGATGGTTTTTTTTGAATTTTTTATATCAATATGATTAGCACTATATTTAAAATTTTCAGATTGAGCGAGGATACTTCCAGACAAATCTAAAATAGCTATAGGGTTTTTAGTAATG
>CAZTWZ010000043.1:0-5697 GCA_964617835.1 uncultured Candidatus Saccharibacteria bacterium
TATTTTATCTGCTTTTTAAGGAGAAAAAACCACAGAAAAAGTTCCATTAGACCAAAAAAGACAAAGGTCAAGATTAAGGCAAAAAATAAATCGAAAGCAAAGATAACAAAAAAGACTTCGGCCAGAAAGAAAAAGTAACCTGATTAGATCCAATAAATAATAGTTGTACGAAATTCTCTTTTGTGAAAAAATAAAAAAAAGGAATTTTGGTACTTTTTAATCTTTAAATTTTATCACTATGGAAAACAAAAAAAGTAATAAAGCAAACGAATTTATTAAAGGTGAGGTTCTTAAATTAGAACGAAATTCATTCGCTGTTAGCATTATTGTTACAGTGATAGGTTATACTGGCATAACTTTTTGGCTAAACGCAATTCGTGCCACTGCACCGCTTTGGTTTGTGTGGGTTTTAATTATTGTGCAGTTTGCTTTATACTTTTCGATTTTCATATCAAGTTATCGACGTGCCATAGTATGTGGTTTTAACAAAAACATAAGCTTAATTATTTTTACAGCTCTTGCTATACTAGGAAGAGTGAATGATTGGGAAATATTAGTTATTCCACTAACAATAATTGTCATGCTTATATTTTCTATAAAAACCAAAAATGTTTCAGACGACAAAAAACATCTACTGCCAGAACATCGAAACAAGGAGGATTAAAAAGTGCCAAAATAATTATTGAAAAATTTTTTCGCAAAAGAGAACTCAAGGGGACGCTGCGCTTTCGCTACGCTCCGCTATCGCTCCGTTTCGCTCACCCTCGCACAACACAGTATATCTGGCTCGCTCGTGCCCTCGCTCGACCCATATTTGCATTTTGAATAAAATTTTAAAGCGGATAAAATGCAAACATCAGATATACTGAAACGATATAGAAGTTTTATGCTATAGTGTTTTTTGACTATGCAAAAATATTGATTATGATACAATGCATATTGTAATAAAGCAAAGGAAGTAAAATGATTTTTGCCGGTATGATAATTGCTGCCGGAGTTGCCTGGCTCCTTCAAAACCTGGGCTATCTCCCCGGAAACTTTTGGAGTATTTTTTGGCCTCTGCTTCTAATCTCTTTCGGAGTTTCTCTAATCTTTAGAAGAAAATCCATGTGTTCCTGGTCCTGTTTTGATACAAAAATTAAAAAATAACAAGTAAAATACGTAAAAAAAGACCTTATATGCAGGTCTTTTTTACTTAAGTCAGATCCTCCCTCATTAAAACTATGAACAGGCAGGCAGTAGAGATGTTGAAAAACAATAATAATGAATTTAACATAATCATATAAAAACTATATAATATATTTATGAAACATTTTAGCCTGTCCCACAAAGTAAAACTAGAACACTTCCGGAAACATGAGACAAAGAAAGCATCTCTCAGAAAGTTTATAATAGTTCTTACAATTTTACTAATATATACCGCTTATCTATATTATCGTTTTGGTGAAAGCGGCATCGTGCTAGGTGTCATTACTTGGAGCGCATTTGTATTGGCTACCCCTATAGCTGATGCAGGACTTATCCTTGATCTTCCTATAAGAGTATTTATAGGTGTACGAATGGTTGTCAGTGAAGCAACTGTCTGGATTGTGACAATAAGCTTAAATATTTTTCTGCTATCAACTCAAAGCAATCTATATGACAAAACTGCTATTACGCATACATTTAAACAAATACTCCTAAATCCCTGGCCAGACTGGATAATCATAGCTATTTCCGCAATAGGAACATTCCTATCTGTATACTTTGGAGATGAGCTCTTAGATACTATATTTCACAAAGACAGAGAAAAACATATCAGACACAAGAAATGGTATAGAGCTCTTATGGCGCTCATATTTATAATAATTTTCTATATGGCATATAAATATTTTCTGTCATTTTTCGGACTTGAGATATAAACTTAGATACTCATAAATACTAATACTTACAATTATTTTTCTATTTTCAGCAGTCTTGCATTTACTGCCACTACAACTGTACTTATAGACATAAAAAGCGCTCCTACTGCAGGGCTTAAGAGAATCCCATAACTAAAGAGAATACCTGCAGCAAGGGGTATGGCAAAAATATTGTATCCCGTAGCCCAGGCAAGGTTTTGAATCATTTTCCTATATGTAGACTTTGACAGCTTGAGAAGTGTCAGAACATCCAGCGGATTACTTCTCACAAGAACTATATCTGCAGTTTCTATCGCAACATCTGTTCCGGCGCCTATAGCTATACCGATGTTTGCCTGGGCTAGCGCGGGAGCATCATTGATACCGTCTCCCGTCATAGCAACTACCATCCCTCTCTTTTGGACTTCCTTAACTTTTTTTGCTTTATCTTCAGGTAAGACTTCTGAGAAATACTCATCCAAATCAAGCTCTTTTGCTACTTGACCAGCCACCTGATCGTTATCACCGGTAATCATTACACAGCGAATACCCATCTTTTTTAGTTCAAATATGGCTTTTTTTGATTCTGGCCTGACTATATCTGACAAACATATCACTCCCTTTACCTCCTTATCAAATAAAACATAAACGACCGTCTTTCCTTCTTCTAGAAACTTGTTTATTTCTTTGCGCTCTATCTTCTTTTCTTTTAAATACCCTGGGCTTGCTATTGTAACTTTTTTGCCCTTAATCTCTCCTTCAGCGCCCTTCCCTGATATAGCTTTGAATTTTTTTACAACAAATCTTTTCTTTGTTGAGTCAGCGATAGCTTTTGCTATAGGATGTTCTGACTTGGCTTCTACTGATGCGGCGTATACCATCAGCTCCTCTTCCTTTATATCTGAGAAAGAAACAATGTCTGTCACCCCAAACCTTCCCTCTGTGAGAGTTCCCGTTTTATCAAAGATAACCGCTCCTATACTTCTCGCCTTTTCAAAAGCTGTCCTGTTTCTTATCAGAAAGCCTTCTTTCGCAGATATTGCAGTCGAAACTGCTACAACAAGAGGAATTGCAAGACCGAGAGCGTGAGGACAGGTAATGATCATAACAGTCACCGCTCTCTCAATCGCAAATACAGAATCCTGATTAAAGATAAATAACCATAAGAAAAAAGTTAGAAATCCCACACTTAATGCTATGACAGTGAGATAAAAAGCAAATCTATTTGCCAGATCTTGAGTTTTTGATTTACTCTTTTGGGCCTCTCTGACAAGCTCTATGACTTGAGATATAAAAGAATCACTGCCTATTTTCTGCACTTCCACCGTCAGTGATCCTTCATTGTTCACAGAGCCCCCTATCACCTGCATGCCGATATTTTTAAGTACCGGCTTTGATTCCCCTGTTAGCATTGACTCATCTACGGAAGATTCACCGTCAACTATTACTCCATCCACCGGAATTTTCTCTCCCGGCTTCACCAAAACCCTATCTTTTGGCTTTAGTGTATCCAGAGAAACATCTTTTATACTGCCATTTTTAGATATTTTATGAGCTTCTTGCGGCACTAGCTTTGCCAGTTCTTCAAGCGCTCTGGATGCGCCCATTATTGATCTCATTTCAATCCAATGCCCGAGCAGCATTACATCTATCAAGGTGGCAAGCTCCCAAAAAAAGTATTCGCCTTCAAGGCCGAAAACTACCGCACTGCTATAGGTATAAGCAACTATAATGGCTACCCCTATCAGAGTCATCATCCCAAGGCTTTTAGTTTTTACCTCACTTATCAGACCTTTAAGAAACGGATGTCCTCCATAGAAAAATATCACCGAAGATAATATAAAAAGAATATATTTATCACCTTCAAACCTTAAAGTATCTGTAAGTCCCAGGAAGTCCTGTATTAAAGGGGATAAAAGCAAGATAGGAATAGTAAGAACAAGTGATACAAAAAATCTCTTTTTGAAATCAGCTATCATATGTTCATGATGGTTTTTATGATTCATGAGTTAATTATACCACAAACAAAAAAGAGGCTCATCAAAGCTTCTCTTTAATATTTATGATTGGAGCCGAATCCTCCTTCACCCATTAGGTTACGGGCGGACAAGAATAAAAAAGTCTTTTTTAAGCCTTAATTTACTTGGGTCGGATAGTGAACATTATTAGAATTGAATTAATTACTAATTAGTCCATCAATATTCTCCCAGAAATTGACTAAATGATGCCTTACATTTTTTACATTCACAAAAAATAAAATACTGTGTTGCTTCATAATAACCTGCGGGTTGATTTATTATCTTGGGTTTTCCCATCTTACTCCCACAGAACGGACACTTATATTTATACTTTTTTGTATCCTTATTCTTTATAAATCTTAATACTTCTTCTTTGGGGCTACTGGAATTTTCTAAAGATGATATATGACATCTACATATTTGATTATTGCAACTATCAATATGTTTCTTATATACTTCCTTGATGTCTTTTCTTTCAGCTAATATATATTGATTATTTTTACAATTATCACAAGTTAAATCATCCTTCTCTAAACCTATATAGAAAAGTATGTCATATTTTTCGCTATCTACATAAGAAAGATTTTTCTTAAGCCATAATTTTTTGAATTTACTATAATAACCTTCATCATAATATAAATTGCATAGATATGCTGTTAAATCGTCAGTGTAGTTTTTATTATTTTTTATCATTTCCTCTAAAATCTGCATCTTTATTACTTCTATGTCTAAATCTTCAGTGCTAATATTATATATATTTTGAAATGCTTTTGTGGGACTTCTGTGAGTTATTTCTTTAATCTCTTTGAAATACTCTAATAATAATTTATTCTTTTCATTATCTTTGAGGTATTTCCTAGGAGACCTGGATGCAACTGATTTATCTTTTTTTTCTTTCTCTTTAGCTATTTTCTTAATCCTTTTTTGTTCTTTTTCATTATTAATAAATTCTCTAAATTTGTAATAGATTAAGAAAATGCATCCAATAAATAATCCTATAAGAAAAAGGGTTAAAAAACCGGGAAATAAATAATAATATATAAAATCTTCCATAATTGTATTATACCACAAACTAAAATAATGCTCTTTCATTGGCATTATTTTTTATCTTGGGGCGATCATCGGGAATTGAACCCGAATCTAGAGGACCACAACCTCTCGTGTTAACCGTTACACTATGACCGCCATGAAATTAATTTAACTCAAATTGATGTTGATAAACCAGATAATGACAATTACAACACAACCAAACCAAATTATCTATATTATTGTTTTTTCTGTTTTTGTCTCTATGATGTACCACTAAAACTCTTTTATCATCTATTCCACATTCATAGCAACTTCTTTTTTGCCCTAATCTTTTCATTCTGGTCCTATATGTTGCTTGTCCATTATTCCAGTTACCGTGATTGTCTGATATCCTTACATTTTTATTCATCCAAATACATGTACAGCTTCTTGAACAGAAAAATTTATTTAATTCCGACTTTCTAATTTGCGCTGGAGTTCTATAAATTTCCTTTCCGCAATTATCGCATTTTTTAAGATGACCCTTAAACTGGCTCTTAGAACGGCATTTAATAGAACAATACTTGCCCCCAACCGATTTTTAAGTGTCTCGGTTTGGCATAGAAATTTTGTCCGCAAATTTTACATCTCACATATGGCATACTTTAATTTTATAGGTACTAGGCTTGCTTTCAAGTATATAAGCCAATGCTTTAACCAACTAAGCTACAGCCACCACGATATAATTCACAATTGATAATGCACAATTCATAAATTAAATACAATACTTC
>CAZTWZ010000044.1:0-5661 GCA_964617835.1 uncultured Candidatus Saccharibacteria bacterium
TGGTAATAAGAAAGAAGATATATAAAACCAAAGAGCAGCAGGTTTATCGGCAAGACAACGAAATCACTTACCCCTTTCTGTAAAATAATCACTACATTGGTAATAAGGTTGGCTCCCAAAAAGATTGTGAAAAGCACAGAAAGATTTAAAGCATTCTTTTGTACTTGTCCCATACTCCCTTTGTCAAAAAATCTTATCAGATACCGAATCCCCAGAAAATATAAAATAAAAAGCACACTTAAGAAAATCCGGTTTTGAAAGACAGCTATATTAGCATTAAATAGGGCAGTCATCAGGACGATTAGAAAGATATCGTTTCTTTTTTTATTCTCAAGAAACTTTTTTATAGAGATATTTAAAAACAGCAGGCAATATAAAAAAACGGTAATAACAGAAACCGCAAAGAGAAACCAAAAAAGACCCTTGCTCTCAACAACCAAAGAAAGAAGAATGCTTTCTATAAAAAGCAGGGCAAGAATGGTATCTGATTTATATTTTGCCAAAGCTTGCATTAGTTTTTATTCAGCTGGTCTTTACCTACTACAATAGTAATATCATACATACCGGTCGGGTTTGTTTTCCGTATTGCATCTACGCAAAATTTATCTTCCAGATATTCTATAGTTTTCGGCTTTGAACCATCGGTATGATCATAAATAATGGTACTTGAATTAATCTCGTCTGCAGTGGATAAATCCTCTATTTTTATACCCATACCGGAAATCATATCTGATGCTTTTTTTGCCTGCCCCGATACTCCCGCGGCATTTAATATCTGAACTTTAGCCGCCTCATCCCGGAGAAGCGAATCGGTAAAGATATTTTTGGCAATATTTTGAATTTCTTCAAAATCACCCTCTTTAGGCAACAGTACATACATTCCATAGATATTACCTGATTTAAGAGGTCCATCCGGTCCATTATCCAAAACCCTGTTTATAATCTTACTTCGATCTACACCCTCAAACATTCGGGCCAGCTTCTGGCCTTCCCATATTTGCATATCAGTTTTTATATGTTTTCCGAGGGCATCCAAAATCTCTCCCATCTTTGCCGGATTCAGAAGTGTGTCTGCGCTTAAAACTTTATCCTTCACTGCTATCATTATTTGCTGCTGCCTTTTTGCCCTATCAAAGTCAGAAGTAGTTTCACGGCTTCTGGCATATTTAAGCGCTCCTTCGCCATTCATATGATACCTGCCCGCTTCAATAGAATAGTAGCCGTCAGGATAAAAAGGATCATACAAATCTTCTTTCACATCTATATCTACACCGCCAACCGCATCTATAACCTTGGCAAATCCCTCAAAGTCAACCCTTACAGTGTAGTGAATCGGAATGTCCAGGGTTTTGCTTATTGTTTCTTTTGATAATGCCATACCGCCTCCGGAATAGTTTTTCTGCTCGCCTAGAGCATGTGCGGCATTAATCTTATCTTTGCCATAACCATCCACTTCTACATATAAATCTCTTGGCACAGAAAGCATCGCAACTTCTTTGGTTTTTGGCTTGATACTGGCCACCATAATAGTATCTGTAAGCTGTCCTCCGGGATGATTTTCTCCGCCTATTCCCAAAAGAAGAATATTTATTCTGCCGTCTGCTTCTCCCTTTAGCTGTCCCTGTCCCAGAAATCCAAGAAGACTGGGTACCCCTTCTCCCTGAAAAATTTTCTTGGCTAACATATACGCCTTTACACCCGCCACAGAACCGCCAATAAGAAAAACGACCAAAAGAGATAAGATGATTCTTTTTTTCCAGCTTTTCTTTTTTTTCTTTTTGAATTTTACAGGAGTCTTTTCGTTATTGTCTTTTTCTTGCACGTTCTTTTTTTCACCCTCATCTTCAATGTCACTTAATATATCTTCTATCGATTTTTTACTCATTTTACCTCTATTTTCACAATAATGTCTTACACAAGAAAAAGTATACAAAAAAATACATTGCCCGCCAAGGGTTTTCTTGATAAACTTGATTAGAGTTTGAGTAAATACCCAAAAACAATATTATGGAAATTATGGAAAAAGACAAAATAGAAACTGGAAAAATATTTACAAAAGAATTTATAAAAACCGTCTTACTTGTCTCGGCGCTGATTATTTTTATTAGATTTTTTGTACTGCAGCCTTTTATAGTTAAAGGAGGATCTATGGAGCCGAGTTTTCACAACAACAATTATATCTTTGTTGACGAGCTATCTTATCATTTTACAGAACCCAAAAGAGGCGATGTGGTGATATTCAAGCATCCGGAAAAGCAATGTAATGACTTTGTAAATAAAAACTTTTTCCAGAGAATCTTTTTGCAAGGCCCCTGCACTAATTTTATAAAAAGAGTCATCGGTCTTCCGGGTGAAACGGTTATTATAAAGGACGGGAAAATCACAATAAATAACGGAGAGCATCCGAATGGATTTATTTTAAAAGAGTCCTACATACCAAAGACCGATAACTATAAGCTAAAAGGCAATCTTTCAAGGACGCTTGGGAAAGATGAATACTTTGTCCTCGGCGACAATCGCCAGCCAAACGCTTCTCTGGACTCTCGTGAATGGGGCACTCTGCCCGAGAATCACATCATAGGAAGAGCATGGCTTAGAGTCCTGCCGTTCAATGAGTTTAGATTCATAGAACATCCGGGTTATTAAAATTAACATATATACTTGTTCAGTATAAATAATAGAAAGCCAAAGCTTAAATTAGGTTATACTTAATTTGGGCTAATTTATTGTTTTAATATAACTATATAACCTTTTCCGTCAGTATAAAAAATACTGCCTGCTTGATTTTGGCCAAGCACAGGATCTACTATTTTTACTTTTTTAAGTAAAGCGATTTTACCCGTTTTTAATAACTGATCTTTCAATGAATCTCTTTCATTATCGATTAATGGATCAATTTCATGATTTGGCATAAGGCCATTCATTAATTTAAGCCCTCTATCAAAATGAGCTGTTGCCACCCAAAGAGGCTGTGCATTTACTGTATAGGGAGTTTTCCAAATATGTATATGCTGTCTTTTGCGAACACTGCTGGTCGGTTTTTCATAAGAAAAATCATTTGGTCTTGAATCCCAAAAACTCGGTGTCCCTGGCGCTGTCGGATAAGACTGGTTAAAGAATGACGAATAAGCAATTTTCCAGATTGTAAAAAAATTTATTGAATCAGCAGAAACCCACCCGGCATCTCCAAAAATATCATCAAGCTGTCCGCGAAACCCAATAAAAATGAAGTCAATAGGCTCTATTGCATCACCCGTCAAGCCTTCGCTCGTTCTCGGCAGATCATCAAAAAAGTTATCCGGTATATCATTTAGATTAATTGGGGCTTGAATAGCATTTTCTGTTTTAGACGCCACAACTTCTTTATAAGAATGATTATTATAATAGAAAAATAAAAATCCAATCCATATAATGATAAAACCAATACTTATCAATCTGATAACTTTAGGCCTTATGAGCGGTTTCTTATTTTTATTTTTACTGAATTTATCTTGAACAACAAGATAAGTGGCAAAAACTGAAAACCATGATATTCCAATAAAAATACTGCCAAAGACATCAGATGCCCAATGGACTCCTAAGTAAAGCCGTGAAACCGGTATAAGAAACATTATACCGATTCCTAAAATCAAAATCGCAATACGAATAGCTTTTGCTTTAATCAGCTTCCAAAGTATGTAAATAACAATGGCATAAAAAGAAAAAACAACAAAAGTATGCCCGCTTGGGAAGCTAAAACTCTTTTCTATAACTACAGCATTTGCAAGTGGCGGGCGCTGGCGGGTAATAATGTCTTTCAAAACAGCAACTAGCATTTGCCCTCCAATTACTGAAATAACCAAAGCATAAAGATACTTTCTCTTGCCAAGAATAAATAATATTATTGAAAGCAGTACCATTCCAAGTGTAATTATTTGCCATTTACCCATATAAGTGATAAAAAGCATAAACCTGCTAAAACCCGGGTCTCTATATAGAGCAAAAAGATTCGTTATACGCATATCGGCTAGAGTCAACGGATCCCTTGCAATTACATCCTGTATTGTTCCGAGGAAAAAAAGGAAAGAAACCGCCGCAACCAATATGCCTACGGTTACATATAGGCCATACTTATACGTTGGGTTTAACCTATTGCCAGTCCATTTTATGATTTTTGGATGCCTGGATTTCAGTTTGGCGATTTCAGGATCTTCCATAGCACCCTTTTGGGTTGACTTTAAAATAGATTTTATTATCCTAAACATAACAAGATTATACCACAACAAAGAAAAACCTTATAAGACCCTTGTCCGTTCAAAGAAAAAGTATTAATCCCTCCGAAAAACACCGCCTCCCGAAAGCCATATCATTGAAAGGGCCTGGTTCAGAGTCCTGCCGTTTTCTGACTTCGGCCTGATAGCGCATCCTGATTATTAGAGTAAGTGCTTGGCTACTTCATTTATAAAAACTTCATAACCATAATTATTAAAATGAATACCATCCCCCTCGTGATATTCTTTTTTTAATGATTTATAGATATTGGGTCCATCAACTATCTGAATACCACTATCCTTTGCAGCTAACATTGCTGCTTTATTATATCTGGAAAGCTTTTCATCAAAATCTTGAACTTGAGTAAACCTATCGTCTGGCGGGGGATACAGAAAAAGAATAATTTTAGCTTCCCTGAACGCCTTTATTATTTGCCTTAAATTATCTTGAGATTGACCTATAGAAATTCTTTCTTCTGGTACAGCATCATTATATAAATACTTGTATTAGAATTATAGCAGTCATCATAATCTCCAGGCTTTACCCCATCACTAAACCATTTTTCCAGTTTTGATTATTTAAAAAACTTCAATATCTTATCCAACTCTTCTTGAGAAGTATAATCAATAACTATAGAACCGCCCTTTCGCTTGCTTCGAATCCTTACCTTAGCTCCAAGTTTCTCACGAAGTTCCCTTTCAAGTTGGGCAGTATTCGGATCTACCTCAACCTTTCCTTTTTTGATACTACCCCCCGAAAGTATCTCATTTATTTTTTTTTCCGTTTCTCTCACAGAGAGTTTTCGGGCAATTATAAGACCGCAAAGCGTCACTATCTGCTCCGGATTTTCTAGTCCCAAGAGCGCTCTTCCGTGCCCCTCAGATATTTGTCCAGAATTAATAGCCCTTTTTATTTCAACGGGAAGACCCAAAAGGCGAACCTTGTTTGCCACCACACTTCTAGATTTTCCTACTCTTTTTGCAACATCTTCCTGAGAAAGAGAAAAGTCCTGCATAAGCTTTTGGTAGGCCAAGGCTTCTTCTATAACATTCAGGTTATCTCTCTGAACGTTTTCTACGAGTGCCAGTTCTAGTTTTTTTAGCTCTTTAGCATCTCGGATAATAACAGGGACTTCATCAAGCCCGACCACTTTTGCTGCGCGCAGGCGCCTTTCACCGGCAATAAGTTCATAGCCATTGTCTACCTTAACAACTATTAATGGCTGAATAATACCATGCTCCTTTATAGAATTTGCCAGATCTGCCAAAGACTCATCATTAAACGTTTGTCTCGGTTGCATAGAGTTGGGACTAACAGAGCTTGTAGATACATTTGTAAGCGATTCTTCTGAAGTTTTTGATGTTACATTTAAGTTATCATCTGTATGAATTACGTCATCGAATCCTCTCC
>CAZTWZ010000045.1:0-5598 GCA_964617835.1 uncultured Candidatus Saccharibacteria bacterium
GACACCCAATGAAGCATTAAAAGAAAAAGTGCAAAATGTCCTTGCCTAGGACAATACTTATGATATACTCTTGGTATGGTGAGTAAAAAAGGTTTTACCTTAATAGAAGTAGTAGTTGTGATGGCGATAATTGCCGTTTTGGCGGTTTTAGTTGTGGGAGCGATTCAAGTTGCCAGGAAACAGTCAAAGTATACTGAAGCTAGAAGTGAATTGCGTGATATTAGAACAGCGATGGAAGCCTATATAAGCAAAACTGGAGAATTACCTCCAACAGGAGGGAGTTGCTATTCATTACAGCAGCTCCCCAATAGTTATTCGACTGGTCAATGGAATATGGCAGTAGATGCAATAAAGGCAGAAGGTATAATTAATGACGATACAGCCACTGAATATAAGACTGATCCTTGGGGTCGACCTTATATGTATCGTGATCAATGGGGTATAGCTGGAGTTTCAGAGAATTGGCTTTGTACTCGAGGCGAAAAAGAAGGAAGAGGAGCAGGTCCAAATTATTGGCCCCCGGGGAGTGAAGACGAAGAATGTGATAACATACCAAACTGATAAATTGGTTATTCTTATAATAACTTCATATATTTTTGAATTTAAAAAAACATTAAAAAGGATTAATGGATTTATTTCAAATTTTAGCAATTATTGCCGGTGGCATGATAATTATCAGCACAATACCTCAGATTTTTAAGACCTTAAAGACGGAGAAAGTTGAAGACTTGTCTTTGGTAATGTTTATTTTAATAGTTGCCGCTCAAGTAATATGGCTTTTCTATGGTTTGCATATTCAGGATATACCCGTAATTCTGACCAATGGTTTTGGTATGTTAGTAACCGCTACAAATATTATACTTATTTTAAAATATCGAAAAACGCCCACAAAAAAATACATAGATTCTTAAAGGTTTCTTTGTTTCAGTCGAAATGACAAAAATAAAACTTTATATTTTAAATTTTCATTTTGAGATTTGATATTTGAATTTTGATTTTTTTATCTTGTCTACTTGTTTTAGGATTTTAAGTTCTATATTCTTTAGATATGGCAACAAGCATTGTCATTCCGGACTTGATCCGGAATCCAGATTCTATTTTATAGATCCTGAATCAAGTTCAGGATGACAAGAGGGGAAATATGGCAAAGATTAAAACACAGTTTATTTGTTCCAATTGTGGTGCTATAAGCGAAAGGTGGCAGGGAAAATGCTCCCAGTGCGGTGATTGGAATACCTTGACCGAAACACAGGTCAGTACAGTATCAAAGAAAGCGGGTGTTCGCATGAACCTAGAGAAACCTGAGCTTTTGCATGATGCTATTTCAGAAAATCCAGGCAGAATGTCTACGGGAGTCAGTGAATTTGATAGGGTTGTTGGCGGAGGTATTGTCTCAGGCTCTTTAGTGCTTCTCGGCGGTGATCCGGGGATAGGAAAGTCTACACTGGTAATGCAAATTGCCTCTCAAATAGCCAAAAATAAAAAAGTATTATATATAAGCGGAGAGGAGTCGGTAAGGCAGATAGGTCTTCGGGCGAAACGGCTCGGTATTGAGCCAAGGAATTTATTTATTCTCTCAGAAACAAATATAGATCTTATTTTGGAACATATTAAGACAGAAAAACCGTCTTTTGTGATAGTTGATTCTATTCAGACAATGTACTCAGAAGATGTGATGAGTGCGTCTGGCAGTGTTGGCCAAGTCTCTCTGTGTGCACAGAAACTTATGAAAACGGCAAAAAGGGAGCATGTCGCCATCGCCTTGATAGGGCACGTTACAAAAGGGGGTAATCTTGCCGGTCCGCGTCTCCTCGAGCATTTAGTGGATGTTGTTCTTTATTTGGAAGGCGACAGGTATGGGGGCTTTCGGATTTTAAGAGGAATAAAAAACAGGTTTGGCTCCACGAATGAGACGGGAATTTTTGAAATGACAAAAGAAGGAATGGCAGAGGTCAAAAATCCATCACAGATTCTTCTTTCTGAAAGGCTGGACTCTGCATCAGGGACGGCAATATTTGCAACCATGGAAGGTACCCGCCCCTTACTGATTGAAATACAGGCATTAACTTCTATTACGAACTTTGGATATCCCAAGAGAACAGCAAGCGGTATGGACTTAAACAGACTCAACCTTTTGATCGCAGTTCTTACAAAGAGAGCCGGAGCTAATCTCACAAATCAGGATGTATTTATAAATATTGTCGGGGGCATGGCTATTCGCGAGCCTGCGCTTGATCTGGGTGTATCTCTCGCTATTATGTCGGCTTATAAAAATAAGGCCATAAAGAAAGATATGGCTATGTTTGGAGAAATAGGACTTGCAGGAGAGATAAGAAATGTGGATAATGTAGAAGAGCGAATAAAAGAAATAGAAAAACTTGGTTTTAAATCAGTTCTGATACCCAAATCCAGCAAGATTAATAAAGCCAAAAACAGAAAAATAAAGCTGGTTCCGGTATCAAATCTGAAAGAAGCCATAGATGCAGCGTTAAAATAAAAGTACCTTAAAATCCCGCCATAGCGGGACAAGAATGAAAAAACCATGCAAACAGACACACTCTTGCTCTTGGTTGTGGTGGCGCTAGTTTTTGGAGGAATATTTGCTACGAAACTTTTTCTAAAGTTACCCGCAAAAAAATTTTTTGTAGGCATACCCGCAATTATCATTGGACTTATTATAGGGGCTTTGATCTCTATACCTCTCCAAAGACTGCCAGGCGACTTTGGCATCTGGGTTCCGGTAACTGTTAGTGCTATTTCTGTTTTTGCCAGTCTTTACCTTTTCTACGCAAAAACAGAAGGCATTGAGAAATTTTTCAGTGATATTTTTAAGCTGATTAAGTTACCAAGGTTATCAGATGACTCGGGAGATAAGAAAAAAGAAAAAAATAAAATAGTACTTGATACCTCGGCTATTATAGACGGGAGGTTTTTAGATGTGGTAAAAACCGGATTTCTATCAGGCAAGTTTTTGCTTTTTCGTTTTGTTCTCCATGAGCTTCAAAACATAGCCGACTCAAGCGAGAATCTTCGCAGAGAAAAGGGCAAGAAGGGGCTTGAGGTTTTAGATAAACTAAAGAAAGAAAAAGGCGTGAAGCTAGAGGTTTCAAATGAAGATGTTGATGATTTGGATGAAGTTGATGCAAAGATTGTGAAGCTGGCAAAGCAAAAGGGTGCCATGATCCTTACAACTGATTATAATCTAAATAAAGTAGCCAAAATTCAGGGTGTAAGAGTTTTAAATATTAATGAGCTTTCCGAAGCAATAAAGCCGATCATTATCCCCGGTGAGAAAATGAATTTAAAAATTATTCAGCTTGGAAAAGATAAGACACAAGGGGTTGGTTATTTGGCAGATGGAACAATGATAGTAGTTGAAAGGGGAGGAAAACTGGTTGGCAAGGAAATAAAAGTGGTTATTACCAGGATATTGCAGACACCTGCCGGGAAAATGTATTTTTCAAAAATTAATGGCCCTCAAAATGGTGAAAATAGAAAAAAACGTTAATCTTAAAAAATATAACACTTATGGTATTGGAGGGAATGCCAGATTTTTCATCTTGGCAAAGGAAAAACAGGACTTAGTTGATGGATACAGGTTTGCAAAAAAAGAAGATCTGTCTTATGTAGTTTTAGGCGGTGGCAGTAATGTTTTGATATCTGATGGAGCCTTTGATGGATTAGTCATTGTAAATAAAACAGGTGAGATTGAAAAAAATGGAAATAAAATAAAAGTGTCTTCAGGTGTAACTCTTGCCAAAATGATAAATTATATGAAAGAAGAGGGTTTGACTGGCGGGGAATTTCTTGCAGGAATACCCGGGACTTTAGGTGGAGCGATTTTAGGCAATGCAGGAGCTTGGGGAAAAGAAATAAAGGATATACTGGATTCTGTAGAATTTTTAGATGAAAATGGCGTTCGGCAAGTAGGGCCAAGAGATCTTAAATTTAGTTATCGTGAAAGCAGCTTTAAGCAAATGGACGGGATTATTTTAAGCGCGGTTTTATCACTAAAAAAAGATTCAAGCGAAAATGTGTCAAAAAACGTAAGAGAGATTTTACAAAGAAGAAAAGGGAAGCATCCCCAGGGTAGAACTTGTGGCAGCTTTTTTAAAAACATTGAAACCTCAAAAGTAGCACAGGATATTTTAGAAAAGGTTAAGGACTGGGAAGTCAGTGGTAAAATACCGGCGGGAAAATTAATCGAAGAAGCAGGGTGCAAAGGAATGCAGGCTAGGGGTGCGGAGGTGTCAGAAGTGCATGCGAATTTTTTAGTGAATAAGGGAGATGCAAGCTCAAATGATATTAAAGAATTAGCAAAACAAATTCAAAAAAAAGTGTTTGATAAGTTTGAGATAGAGTTGGAACCGGAAGTAAGATATCTTTAGCTCTCTGTCATTCCGGACTTGATCCGGAATCTATATAAATCAAATCTGGATCCTGAATCGAGTTCAGGATGACAGGGGGTGAGGCAAGTCAAATTTAAACATCATATGTCATTCCGGACTTGATCCGGAATCTATACAATAAACTTACTGCCACTATAATATTATTATTCATCTACTTTGTTATAATAGTTAAACTATGAGTAAATGATTAGAAGGAAAATTTTTTGAGCGTAGTGCGTTAAAGGTGGCGCCGGATTTACTTGGTAAAATATTGGTTCGAAAAGTTCCTTTTCTGTTATTTTAGTCTACTTCGGTTTAGCGAAGTGGGGTTATTTAAAATTATTTTTATAATTTCTGCTTGTTTTATTATTAAGTGAAAATTATGTTAACGAGAGCTATTTGATACTAATGCTATAAGGGCTATAATGATACTTAATGAGTAGAAGATTAGATATAAAATTTTTTGAGCGTAGTGCGTTAGATGTGGCGCCGGATTTACTTGGTAAAGTATTAGTCAGAAAAATTGATGGCCATATTATTTCTGGAAAGATTGTTGAAACAGAGGCGTATGTTGGGGAAGAGGACTTGGCTTGCCATGCCAGACACGGGAAAACCGAGCGAAACCAGGTAATGTATGATTTTGCCGGACTAATCTACATTTACCTCATTTATGGAATGTACTATAACTTCAATATTGTAACGGCAAAGAAGCACGTTCCGGAGGCTGTTCTTATCCGCGCCCTTGAACCCCTAGAGGGTCTTGATTTAGCGAAAAGAAATCTAAAGAAATTTGGCAAAGTACGGGCAGATAAAGATTTCATGAAAGGACCAGGCAAGCTCTGCGCTGCGCTCAATTTAGACAAATCATTCTATGCCGAAGATATTACAGATTCAAAACGGATTTGGGTTGAAGAGTCCTCTCTTTGTCATTCCGACCGACTTCACAGAGTGACGAGTGGAGGAATCCCTTGTGCTGAGAAATTTGAAATTGAAACTTCAAAACGCATAGGTATAGACTATGCTGACATATATCGCGATAAACTTTGGCGATATACGATTAAAGAGAACGAATTTATTAGCTAATGTTAGGGATATACGAATCTTTTCTGGAACGACTTGTCCTGCGTAGCTTTAGCGAAGGAGGAAGTGGAAAGTAAATATGGGTGGAGGCTTTTGTATAAAAGCCGTAACCAGATATACGCTGTTAGCT
>CAZTWZ010000046.1:0-5490 GCA_964617835.1 uncultured Candidatus Saccharibacteria bacterium
TATCTGCTTTTTAAGGAGAAAAAACCACAGAAAAAGTTCCATTAGACCACAAGTTACCAACCCTTTCGAGAAAGAAGGCAGTAATGGAACAAGGGTTAAAAAAAATAGGAGTCTTGGCCTGTTCATTTGCCCAGAATGAACCTGAGCCCAGTGAGTGCAACCGACGCTTAGCAGGAAAAGTAAGGCGCATTATTTGTGAGCTCGATAATGAGGGATTCCGGACGATAATAGTGGCTCAGTGGGAAGTCTCACTTGCCCTGAAGAAGTTGGGCATAGAGGTAGACCACACAGTTTGGCCTCAAGAGGGTCAATATGTCGGCAGTGAAGAAGACTGGACAGAAGCAAAGCCAGTATTCGCCTCTTACGACATCACTGATGTAGTCCCCATAGCTCAGCCCTTCCTGTGGTTGCAGTTATATAAAGTATGGGGCCTTATCAAGACTGATGGTTATCGTGTGGTCAAAAGGCGCATTGGTTGGATTGGTTTCGACCAAACATCTACTCAGTGGTGGACACGAGGACCAATTCGTCTGCTCATATACGCCTTTCTACAGCTATTCACTCGTTATCGCGGACCAGACCAGAAGCACCCTTCCCGAACCGGATGATCTGCCCCGGAACTGACACAAATGCCCCAGATTCCTTAAGGGCTTGCGCACGCGCGAGCCCTTTCGTATCTATATTATATTTGGTGGACCCTACCGGGATTCCGCCAAAGGTGGATAAACTTCCCGGTAATCTAGATATATATCTTGGTGGAGATAGTCGGATTTGAACCGGCGACCCCTTGTATGCCATACAAGTGCTCTGACCAACTGAGCTATATCCCCATATTAAAATTCTCTACCTCAGCCAGAGGTTGATCGTCCTTTGGACGAAACTGCTTGCCCCGACAGAATCGTCGGAGAGCCAAGGGCCCTCATTTCCGAACCTTTGCATTCGGATCTACCCTATCCTTCTTTGCTTTATATAGCTTATCATCTGCATCTTTTACCAGATCTTCAAAAAGCTTGTGTTTTTTCTTGAGGCTTGTCAAACCAAAGCTTATTCCAGACCTTATTCCACCTTCAAAATCATGCTCTGCTACCGCAAGCTTTATTCTATTCATTACCATTTTCGCATCAACCAATCCTGTAGATGGGAAAACTATGATAAACTCATCACCGCCGTAACGGGAAACGACGTCAGATGAACGAATATTTTTTGTAATTATCTTAGCAATTTCTTTTATTACTATATCTCCCGCCTGATGCCCAAATACATCATTAACGGTCTTGAAGTGGTCAATATCCATTATCGCCAGAGATAAGTCCTGCCCGTATCTCTGACTCGATTTCATAATCTTTTTTAAAAATTCGTTTAGAAACCATCTGTTTACAAAGCCCGTCATTTCGTCTGTCAGGGCTCTATGGTGGATATCTATAAACTTATCAGTCATCTTGGATAGAATCTCATTAATAAGCTGGACCTTTACTGCATTTCTCTCATTACTCCGAATGATATCCTCTATTTGGGCAAGTTTCTTTTTGAGGTCTCTTTCTATGTTTGTATACTTTTTTATTTGTTCTTTCATGGAAGTATTATAACCCCAGAAATGCAAATCTCAAAAATCAAATCTCAAAATGAAAAGCTAGAGTTTAAAATTAATTTCTAAATTTACATCCCCAAACTTCTATTCCCAACTCAAAATACTAAATACTAGATTCTAATAACTGCTATTCTATCTATATCACTATAATCCTTCCGAATCTGTACCTTGACCTTTGGCAGATATTTCTTTGCCATTTTCTTAATCTTTCCCCCTTGGCCAATGCCTATTTCTAAAAATAACATTGCACCATCATTGAGATAATTCTTTGCCTCTGCCATAAATCGTTCATAAATCTCAAGGCCTTTCTTGCCTCCATCAAGCGCTACTCTGGGCTCCCAATGGTGAATATCAAATGCCAATGAATCCATTTCCTCATGTGGAATATATGGCAAGTTGGCTACGATAATGTCAAACTTCTCACCATCCCAGGGTTCAAATAAATCCCCTCGGCGAAACTCAACATATTTATCCAGTTTTAATCTCTTGGCGTTTCTTCTTGCAACCTTTAGTGCATCACCAGAAATATCAGATGCAAAAATTTTCACGTCATTCTGGCTTGTCCAGAATCTTTTCTTTCCCTTTTTAAATTCGTTAGCTAGTGCCAAAGAGATAGCTCCGCTTCCTATGCCTAACTCTAATATCCTCATGCATTTGTCATTCCGACCGACTTCCTGGAAGGACGAACGGAGAAATCCCTTTCTTTTATTTTTAAGGGATCTCTCGACTTCGCTCTGCTCCACTCGAGATGACAAGGAGAAGTTTATATCTTTTGTCTTATTTTTTATGTATTTTAACGCTTCTTCCACCAAAAGCTCTGTTTCCGGTCGCGGGATGAGAACATTCTCATTCACCTCCAGATCCAGTCCATAGAACTCTATTTTTCCTGTGATATACCAAACCGGCTCATGCTTTTTCCGCCTCTCAATATACTCGCGAAACTTCTTTTCTTGTTTAGAACTCAATTTAGAATCCGGGTTTGCAATTAGTTTTGCTTTATCCCATCCCAAAACTTGGCGTAACAAAAACTCCGTCGACTTCTCGGGTTCTTGAACTCCCCTTAATTCTTCCTTCGCCCATTTGATAGCTTGTTTGAGATTCATAGTTTAATTTAACAGGGTTTAGTCTTGTTCCTTACAAGGTTAGACTTTGAAAGCAATACTATTTTTCATAATTTGAACTTCTTTCCTGCTATTTTTATATTACTACTATTTTTGGCACCTTGCCTCTCAAGTTCTCTCATGATACCTGTTTTTTTCATTATATCCCTGAGTCTTGTTACTGCATGGGAGTTGCCAAAGTCCGTTTTTCGGGCAAATTTCTCTATTTTCTTGCCAGTAATAATAAATTTATCGCCATCTTTTTTCACTGAAAACCTATCACCAACCAAATCCTTCGGGGTAAATACTTTGTAATCTTCAATAGATTCCCGATCGGAATCGGGAATGACAGAAGAAGCGGACTGATGTTTTTGCAAAGTTTTTGCAATTTGTGACATTAGTTCCTTGATGCCTTGATGTGTTGGCGCTGAAATGACAATTGGTTCTTTGTTTATCACCTGAATACCTTTCAATGCCCCTAAGTGTGCTTCCAGTTTACAGGTTTGATCCGCCAAGCGGGTCGAACCCGCAAGTAAGTCTGCCTTTGACAAGACTATAATTTGTGGTTTCTGGAGCAAGTCTTTGTTGAAAAGTTTAAGCTCTTTATTTATTTCATTAAAATCTTTGGCAAAATCACTACTGGTAGAATCAATGATGTGAACCAGCACTTTAGTTCTCTCAACATGGCGAAGAAACTCATCACCAAGCCCTTTGCCCGCAGAAGACCCTTTTATAAGTCCCGGAATATCTGCCATGACGAAGCTGAAGTTTTTGATACCAAATCCAGAACCGTCAACAACACCCAGATTTGGAATGAGAGTCGTGAATGGATAGTCGGCAATCTTTGGCTTTGCCGCCGACACTACAGAAAGAAGTGTAGACTTACCCACGTTTGGAAGCCCGACAAGACCGACATCAGCGATAAGCCTGAGCTCTAGCCGAATAGTTTTTTCCTCACCCTTTTCGCCTATTTCAGCTACTTGCGGCGTTTGCCTTCTAGAAGAAATAAAATGAGCATTGCCATATCCCCCTTCTCCGCCTCTGGCTACCAGTACTGCCTGCTTTTCGCCTACAAGGTCAAATATCTTTTCATTTGTCTCTGCATCTATAACAGCTGTACCAATCGGTACCTTGATATATAGATCTTTGGCGCCCGCGCCAGCTCTTTTGTTTCTTTTGCCGTTTTCTCCATGCTCTGCTTTTTGATGCCTCTTGGTTTTATATTTATATAGGGTATTTATGCTAGTGTCAGTCACGATATAAACACTGCCGCCGCTACCGCCATTACCGCCATCAGGTCCGCCTTTATTGCGGTATTTCTCATGCAAAAAACTGACAAGTCCGTCTCCGCCCTTGCCTGCTGTCACCTTGATTGTTACTTCATCACAAAACATAATTCAATGTTAAATGGAAAACGTCAAAGGTAAAAGGTTTTTGTCGAGAAATATCCCCCACATTTTACACTTAACATTTGGCATTTTACCTAATAAATAAATCCGTATAACGGAATAGAGCTAGTGGTAATAGTTCTCGAAGAAACAACTCCCCAACCGTTATAGTTCATCTCAGATACGGTAAATGAACCTCCGCTCACACTTTCTACATATGCCACGTGCCCCCAACCGGATTCACCCGTCACCATAATAGCACCAGGTGCAGGTGTTCTACCCACCGCATATCCTGCAACCTGTGCATTCCAATACCAGTCACCTGCATTACCACTCCAGGGAACGTTTCTTCTAGATGCTACATAATATGTACACCATCCATAGGGAAATCTATTGTAAGATGACCCCGAGTATGAAGCTACCCTCGTTCTGGAAGGCGTTTGTTTGGATTCGGGTGCTGGCTCAGGTTTTGGCACTCCTGGTCCGATACCATCAGGAATCATTATCTTCATTCCTGCGCTTATATCTTCTCCATATAGATCATTTTGGGCAACTATCATAGCCACTGAACCGCTAAAAGCACCCGCAATGGACTTCAGTGTATCTCCCTCCTGCACTGTATATAAAACACCGACAGTTGAAGGAATCAGCAGTTTTGTCCCCAGCTTCACAGAGTCGGGATTATCTATATTATTAGCCCACCTCAGAGTATCTGTAGTCAGACCAAAGCTATTTGCGATAGTTGATAGAGTGTCACCATCCTTTACTATGTATTCCCTGATAGTATTATCAACCTTGCCTTCAGAATCCCGGCTTTCAGATAAGACCGGCTTTGCTATGAAGCCGTTGCCGGCAACCGCCAAAACAGGAGCGGTATCTTTTTTCGCAGCTATTTCATAGGTTTGCTGGCCTATCTTTTCATCTACGATACCGCCTATAGTTGCCACCGACTGAACATAAGTTACTTCGTTCACCTCTTCATCAACCTGATTAAAAAGATACGGGTTATTATCTTCTTTTTTATCTGACGGTCTGGTAAAAATACCAAGCACTATAACAACCGCAAAAATAAACAGAACTGCATAATGAGAAAACTTTCTGGTTGAGCGTTTGAAAATACTTCCCGCATCTTCAGTTCTTTCCGAAATCCAATCCCTAGATACCTCTTTATCGGGCATCTTAATTTTTCTTGATATATGTGTAAGCTTATAGAATGATTTTCGGATATTTTGACTTATTTTTGTAAGAAATTGCTTCATTTCTTTTTTATTAAAGAGATTCCTTATTATTCATGACAGTCATCCCTCTCTATAGATACGAGCAAGATTATAGTACTTTTATATACCCTTTGTCAATCGGATGTTACGGTCCATAACATATTGGACTTTTTAATAGGTATAAAGTTATTCACATA
>CAZTWZ010000047.1:0-5378 GCA_964617835.1 uncultured Candidatus Saccharibacteria bacterium
CATGGGTATATATATATAACGGCCAGTTCAAATACGGCATTATCAAGGCTTGTGGTAACCCCATACTTCAAAGCCTGACTCCCGCTACGCCAGGACTTACTATAGACAAAAAAGTAAGTTCCTCTAGTGATCCAGTATGGAGAAAGTCTAATACAGCAAGTCCTGGGGAAACATTGAAATACGATGTCTATGTGAAGAATAATTCGACTGTTTCAACAGAAGGAATGGCTATATGGGATTCACTACCGCCTTATGTAACACTAAAGTCAGGCACAGGTCGAATGATGATAAGTAACAACACTTATAATATACCCGATAGCGCCATTACAGGAAGAGTAGACGCAGGTGATTGGGCTCCAGGACAAGACGGACGACTTACATTCGAAGTAACTGTAAATAATGATATCCAGGTTCCGCCTGGAGAATGTGTGGATCTTGTAAATACAGGCCTTACTGCATTTTCAAGGATAACAACTCCACTAACCTCAACTGCAACTACAAGAGTTTGTAAAACACAACCACAGATACCATCTCTTATAATTGAAAAAGTTGTAAGTAACCACACCTCTGATCCTGTCTGGAAAGAGTCTAATGAAGGAGTGCCTGGTGACGTACTTAGATATTCAGTAAGGGTTGTTAATAACTCTCAAGAAACTGCTACTAATGTAACGGTTCGAGACGTTCTTCCTCCTCATGTAACACTTGTCCCAGGATCTGGAAAAATTGCCGTAGGTACTACCAGCAAAGATATTACAGATGATGAGATCATAAATGGTGCAAACATGGGAACATTTGTTCCTGGACAAGATGGCTACCTGACATTTGAAGTTACTATTAATAATGACTTCCCAGAAGATGAGTGTTATACACTAACAAATACAGGCTATGCTAGAGCAGACGAAGTAGGAGAAATTTCTGACCCTGCAAACACCACTGTCTGTATTGAAAGAGGCAGATGTACAATCACGGTTAATAAGTACAACGACCTAAATGGCGATGCGGTGAGACAGGAAAACGAACCGCTTCTGCCAAGCTGGACATTCACATTACAAGGCACAAATCTTACTGATACCAGAACAACTGACACAAGTGGATCAGTAACTTATGCCGGCCTTGAAGAAGGACAGTATACAGTGACAGAAGAGATGCAAGCTGGCTGGGTATCCACCACGGGAACTTCTCAAATAACTACGATTTGTCCGGATAGAACTCTATGGTTCGGTAACAGACAAGAATCTCCTCCTCCACCTCCTGGACCTCCAGGACAACTACCTGTATCAGGACCTGTTGAAGCCATGGCAGGAGTTATGGGAACAGGAGCGCTGGGATATGCAGGTTATATGTGGAGAAAAAGTAAAAAAGGTCTCCTAGACGCCCTCATGAACAAATAACCCTCATCCGCAAAGATGCAGACAGGCAAAAATTGATAAAGAGAGTCGATAAGTCGGCTCTCTTTTGATTTGGCGATTGTTTGTCATTCTAGCTTGCCCAGAATCTTTAGTTATTGCGGGTTCGACCCGCTAAGCGGGTCGAACCCGCAAGAACTAGAACAAAAACCTTCTTGTTTACTGTTTACTGTTTACTGTTTACAATATAAATATGAAAGCAGTCGTTAAACCATTAGAAAAAATTCTTGAAAGAATAAAGAAGGCAAAGGAAGCCCTGGCTCTTTCGGAAATTGAAAAGAGTATCAAAGATCTTGAAAAAGAGTCCGTAAAAGAGGGATTTTGGGATGACAGCAAGAAGGCGTCAAAGACCATGACCGAAATAGCCGACCTCAAAAAACAAGTTTCTGAATGGAAAACTCTGGAAAAAAGAGCGCAAGACCTGCTTGAAATAGCGAAGATTGCCCACGAAAACGATCACGAGATTGTAGACGAGGTAAAGATGGGCACAGAGGAACTATTAAAGGATCTGGACAAGAGTGAGTTTACCATGCTCTTTAGCGGTCCTTATGATAAAAATAGCGCTATTATTTCTATTTATGCCGGTTCGGGTGGGGTAGATGCGCAGGATTGGGCGGAGATGCTTCTCAGAATGTACTTAAAATTTACAGAAAAACAGGGATTTAAGCCTACCATCCTTTCTATTTCCTCAGGAGACGAAGCAGGAATTAAGAGCGTAACTATAGAAATAAAAGGCATCTGGGCATATGGATACCTAAAAAGTGAAGCAGGTGTACATCGCCTAGTCAGAATATCTCCATACGATGCGGATAAGGCGCGGCACACATCATTTACCTTAGTAGACGTTATCCCGGAAATAGAAACTGAAGAAGCGCAGATAGAAGACAAAGACCTGAAAATAGAAACTTTCAAGGCTTCCGGACACGGCGGTCAGGGAGTAAATACTACAGACTCAGCAGTAAGGGTAACGCATATTCCATCGGGACTAGTTGTCACTTGCCAAAAGGAACGAAGCCAGCTCCAAAACAAAGAGTACGCGCTAAAAGTCTTAGCATCACGACTGAAACAGTTGGAGGACAAAAAAGCCAAAAAAGAAATATCAGAGATTAGGGGAGAAAGTGTGTCAGCAGAGTGGGGAAACCAAATTCGTTCCTACGTCCTCCATCCTTACAATATGGTGAAAGACCACAGAACAGGGTATGAGACCTCAAATACAAAAATAGTGCTTGAAGGCGATATTGATGGCTTTATAGAAAGCTTCCTGAGATATAGTATTGCGGGAAAATAAAAACTTTGCTATCCTAAATAGCGTGCAAGGTAAATTTTAATTACGAAATCCGAAATTCCAAACAATATCAAAATAATAAATTTAAAATATTACCCTTTTGAGCATTTAAACTTAAAATTTGTTTAAAAATTAGATATTATGATTTAGGAATTACTGATAGTAAGCTCAACCGCCAAATAAAATTAATAATTATTAAACATAAGGCAATAACTTAACAGCATTGATAATATGATATATTTTGACAACGTAACAAAAATCTATGATAAGGGTGAAAAAAGAGCCCTGGATAACCTGAGTGTTCATATAAAGCCCGGCGAGTTCGTTATCTTTGTCGGTCTATCCGGTGCGGGAAAGTCAACACTGGCAAGGCTTATAACGCGCGAGGAGATACCGACATCGGGAAAAATCACCGTTGGAGGAATAGACTATTCAACATTAAAGAAAAAAGACATTCCATATTTACGCAGAAAGATAGGGGTTATTTTCCAGGACTTCAAACTTCTGCCCAAAAAGACGATTTATGAAAACATTGCGTATGCGCTGGAAGTTGCCGGTATAAGTAATAAAACCATAAAAAGCCGTGTTCCCCAGATTTTGAAAATGGTAGGGCTAGAAGAGAAAAAAGACGACTTCCCGAAAGAGCTATCAGGAGGGGAAATGCAAAGAGTGGCTATAGCAAGAGCACTGGTTCATGAGCCAAAGATATTGATAGCGGACGAGCCCACAGGAAACCTTGACCCCAAAAATGCCTGGGAGATAATAGAGTTACTCCTCAAAGTAAATGAATATGATACAACAGTAATTTTAACTACACACAACAAAGAAATAGTAAATACTCTCAAAAAAAGGGTTGTAACACTTAAAGACGGCAAACTAGTCAAAGATCAGGAAGTCGGGAGGTATACACTGCAATAATGATTACAACACTTTATAGACTCATAAAAACAGGATTTACAAACTTCTTCCGAAACGGATGGTTATCTTTGGCATCTACCATTATTATGACCTTGACCCTCATAACCATCTCTATCTTTTTAATACTGAATATTGTCTTGACGCAAGGGATTCAAACTATCCAGGACAAGATAGACGTCAGCATTTATCTAAATGACAGCGCAAAGGGTCAGACTGTCCTGAACTTACAAGAAGAGCTGTCCAACAATCCTGATGTCAAAAAAGTAAAATATGTTTCAAAAGATGAGGCAAAGGCGAGATATCAGGAAAAATTCAAAGATAACCCGCAACTAAAAGAATCTCTTGAAGACAGCGGAGAAAACCCGCTTCCGGCAAGCCTGGAGATTAAGACATATGACCCTGATAAACTAGAGTCGCTTTTGCCTATATTTGAAAAGGAAGAATATAAGTCCGCCGTCAGAAAAGTAAGCTACAAAGAAAATAAAGAAGTAATAGATCGCCTTTTTAAGGCCACCGAATTTATAAAGAAAATAGGGTGGGGAATGGCGGCGGCATTCATCGTTACTTCGCTCATTATAATCTTTAATGCTATCAGGACGGCTATTTATACGCATAAAGATGAGATAGAAATAATGAAGTTAGTCGGCGCCAATCCGTGGTTTATCAAGTGGCCATTCTTCATAGAAGGTATCCTGTATGGAATCCTGGGAACTATTTCCGCATTAATCGTTATTTCTATAACTCTGCGCCTTCTGGCTGTTTCATTTAACAGTTACTTCGGTGAAGGCGATACCGGCAACCAGGTATTTGAATTTTTGCTTAAAAACCTCGGTACATTAGTGGTACTGATGCTTGGCGTGGGTATAACCATCGGCGTTACTTCAAGCTCTGTCGCCATCCGCAAATACCTCAAAAAGTCCTAGCGATCCTAGCGGGTTCGACCCGCTTAGCGTTTCCGCTTAGCGTTTAGCGGGTCGAACCCGTTTGACAGGTTATTCCTTGCACGTCTATAATGCTTATGTTATGCCAAGCAAAAACACTGTCAAAAAATTTGTTCCCGGCGGAATATACCACGTGTACAATCGCGGTGTCGAAAAACGCTCTATTTTTGCTGATAAAAAAGATTATCTGTTTTTTTTAAGTCTCTTGAAAATTTCATTATCTCCAGATGAAAAACAAGATTATTTAGAACATACGAGAGTAAAAGATAAGTCAGAATCACTAGAGCTGCTTGCATATTGCCTGATGCCAAACCATTTCCATTTATTAATTAAGCAATTAGATGAGTGCAGTATGACCGAATTTATGAGAAGTATCTCCAATGCCTATGTCGCATATTTCAACAAGAAATATAAAAGGGTGGGAAGTTTGTTTCAGGGAACATACAAAGCTGTGTTGGTTGATAAAGATGAATATCTTGTCCATCTCTCGCGCTACATTCATATGAATCCTTTGGAAATAGATCGAGATCTAGAAAAATATCCTCATTCAAGTTATCAATATTATCTGAATATCAAAAATAGACCATCCTGGTTTGATCCTGCAATAGTTCTGGAGCAATTTAAAACCCCAAAGAAATACCAAAAATTTGTAGAAGACTACAAAGCTGACTCCTTGAAGATTATTAAATCCTTATCTATAGATTAGATTCTCGGTTTTTGCGGGTTCGACCCGCTAAACGCTAAGCGGGTCGAACCCGCAAAAACCTGAATTTATGTCCTAGGCAAGGACATTTTGCACTTTTTCTTTTAATACTTCATTGGGTGTCT
>CAZTWZ010000048.1:0-5374 GCA_964617835.1 uncultured Candidatus Saccharibacteria bacterium
TATTTTATCTGCTTTTTAAGGAGAAAAAACCACAGAAAAAGTTCCATTAGACCCACAATCCGCGCAAGAGATATGTGGTCCATCAGAAAATCTATTGTGTTGACAATCACACATCACACATCACCTCCCATTGGGAAACATCCATGATCTATAACCAGTACATTTAGAGGTAAGTACCATGCCCTGACAGCATTCGCACTGTTGCCCAGGAACAGCTCTTTTATGATGGCAGGCTCTATCTGCCCCTTCGTGAATGCAAACGCACAGTTTTGCCATCATAGTTCTATTCCGTTGCCATAAATCATAATCATCGCCTGACTCAATACAAATAACTGGACGATTAAAGTTCCTCTTTCGAGGGTGAACTAGGTTTTTTTGATGGTTTTGCATCACTTCTCACCACCTTCCATGCCTGTTTGGTCGCCACGTATTTTTGCTGTGGCATCTTTTATTATCTGATTGTGGCAGTCAGCAACGGTTCCCTTCTCTCCAAATGGAATATCTTTGAGAGGTTTGCCACACTCTCTGCAGAATGTATCCTTGAGCGTGTCAAAGCTGACAGATGCTCCGCATTGATCGCAGTTTTCCGGCACTTCCTTGGGTTGAGGATTACCATGCATTTCATAGTCCGAGACTATTCTAGCATGCTTGCACAGCTTCTCTGCATTATAGCACTTGCCGTTCTGAAGATCTTCACAACCCTCAGTTTTTGTGCAAACAAACCTGCACTTGACTTCACCAAAAACAACTTGCATCACTCCTCACCGCCTTTCACTTTCTCAGTATCAGGATGTAGCTCGCATACATCCTTTACTGTAGTTGTGAATCTTTGGTAGCCAGTTTCCCTTTCGGCAACCCGGCATCTTTTGAACTCTGCCAAACTCGGATACTCGTCAGGGTCATGCTCATCATAATGAGCTGGGCAAGTTGTGCAATTGTATTCCTCAGTGGGTCTCGGGTAGGGATTTACGCGGTAGCTAGGATACATGATTCTCCAGCCATTATAATGATGCCTTCTTTTCCAGTCCTCAGTCGTACAGTTCTTCTCCCATCTTCCACACCATCCATCACGGGGAGCATACGGCTTATCTACATGGCACTCCTTGGCGATTATATTGCACCAAGTATCTCTTCTCCATGAATCACACTCCCAGAAGTTGCAGTTACAGCACCTCTCCTCATTAACTGTAAAGTCATGAAGAGACTTCCATGCTTTTACAGTGTGTGGGTCGGGCACATCTTTGTTACGTTGTGGTCCGACCCTGTATAGCCTTATCTTGCCATCATCACTACTGTCTATCTCTTCCCAGTCATCCATCTCCATCACTCTTCACCGCCCTTCATATTGTATAAGTTGCAAAAAGAGAGCCCTTACTGCACCCTCTCCCATTTTTGTCTTTTCGCCTGAAGCATACCACAAAAACGCTCTTGCTTCAACTTCCAGCCATGGATTGTCATTCCAGACTCGGCTCAGAACTTTAAAGATTCCTGCTTTCGTTCTGCGAGTCTGAGCGATGAGCTTACCTCAGAGCCGAATGACAGGGAGGGCAGGGAGGGCAGGAATGACCTTCTTTTTTTTGTCATTCCGGACTTGATCCGGAATCTATATCAATAAATCAATAATCTGGATCCTGAATCAAGTTCAGGATGACAGAAAGAATTATTATTTAACCTTGTATACCTGTTTATACTATACAAAACTCTTGACCTGTGGATAAGTATAGTATACACTTATGCTATACAGAATAAGAAACATGTATACTAAATAATAAATATGTCATTCTGAACTTGATTCAGAATCCATAAAATATAGATTCCCGATCTGGTCAGGAATAACAGAGAGAGAAATTTGTAAATATTAGTAAAATTAGTAGATTAGGGTATTAAATTCGTAATTAGTAACGGAGATAAAAGATGAGTAAAGAATTAACTGAAAAACAAAAGAAAGTACTAACTTGGATCAAGGAGTCCGTTGATAAGACAGGTGATGCTCCTACGGTACGTGAACTGCAGGGAAAGATCGGCTGTTCTTCCCCGATGGGCGTAGTCTCTCATCTCCGGGCCCTTGAGCAAAAAGGACAAATAAGAAGGCTAGACCATCAGGCAAGAGGTATCGTTGTTTTGGATGGCAGAAATATCCGAGATTCTAAAGAAGGTGACGTAGTAAATGTTCCCCTGGTTGGAAATGTCGCATGCGGTATGCCTATCTATGCCGAAGAGATGATAGAAGACTGGATTCCTCTATCTACAAAGTTAATTAAGAGAAGCCAGGATGCTTTTATGCTCACTGCTAAAGGCGACTCTATGGATCTGACCGGTATAGAAGATGGTGACTATATAGTATTTAGAAAGGCAGACACGGCAGAGAATGGTGATAAGGTGGTGGTTCTAATCGGCACAGAGGCAACCGTAAAAAGACTGCGAACCGATAAAGGCAGGGTCATGTTTGAGCCAATGAGTACAAACAAGGAGCATAAAACACTTATTCCGGAAGAAGGAACATTTATGATACAGGGTAAGGTTATCGGGGTGATTAAAAACTTCAAGGAGTAAGATATGAGAGACTATATAGAGATACAGATAATAAAAAAGGCAAATGAGTTTTTTGCTCTTGTAGAGGAAAAAACCAAAAAAATAAAAAAGTATAGCAACTTCCTGGATGCAATGCGAGAAGATACTATGGAAATAATGTCACTGGTTTCAATGGGTTATGAGTCCTATGGAGAAAGTGAAAGACTGGAGTGCTACGAAAAAGCCATCCGACTCTGCGAAAATGTTATGTTCTATGCTCGCCTCTTCCGTGAGTACCAGAGAATTACTGGCAGTAGTTATAAACTGATAAAATATCAAGGCGATCTTTTGATAAGACTTCTTGAAGGGTTGATTAAAATAGAAAGAAAGAATAAGGTCAGAGAGCAGTATTTATTTAATCTAAAATTCGCCAAATAATGTGACCAATTACAAATAATACTAATTTACATATAAATATTATCAATGGCCAAAAAACAAGATTTAATATATCCTAGTCTCAGTTATAAGCTTATTGGAATTGCCTTTAATATTCACAATAAGATGGGTGGGGGGTTAAGAGAAAAGGCATACGAAGAAGGTTTTGCTCATGCACTTGAGAAAACGAATATAAGTTTTGAGAGGCAATTAAAAATACCTATTGAATATTTAGGAATGAAGGTGGGAAATAGATTTCTAGACCTTCTAGTTAATGATAAGATAGTTGTAGAATTAAAGGCCACAGACAGGTTCTATAAAAATGATATTCATCAATTGTTTGAATATTTGAGAGTATCGGGTCTGAAACTTGGCATTTTGATTAACTTCGGTAAAAATACAGTTAAGTTTAAGAGAATTGTAAACTTAGAATAGAATTAGTTTATAAGTATTATTAGTAATAGGTAACACAAAATTAGTAATTAGTATAACGAAAGGAGAGGGTAAAAGATGACAGACGAGAAATCAGGCAAGACACAGGCAATACAAATGGCCGTTGACCAGATAGAAAAGCAGTTCGGCAAGGGCGCTATTATGAAGCTGGGAGATAAAGGAACACAAAATATTCAGGTGATATCAACGGGTTCCCTATCTCTTGATATAGCTCTCGGTGTAGGGGGCGTGCCGAGAGGAAGGGTAGTTGAAATATACGGTCCGGAGTCCAGCGGCAAGACGACCCTCGCCTATCATATAGTAAGCAATGCCCAAAAAAATGGAGGTGTAGCGGCTTTTGTTGATGCGGAACACGCGATGGATCCTGAATACGCAAAGAGTATAGGTGTTGATATAGATACACTCCTGGTTTCCCAGCCTGATACAGCAGAGCAGGCGCTTGAAATCACAGAAACACTGGTTCGCTCAAACGCAGTTGACGTAGTGGTGGTAGACTCTGTTGCCGCCCTTGTACCGAAAACTGAAATAGAGGGGGAAATGGGAGACTCCCACATGGGTCTTCAGGCGCGGCTTATGTCACAGGCCTTAAGGAAACTGACCGGAGCAACATCAAAGTCAAATACAACTCTTGTCTTTATTAATCAGTTAAGAATGAAAATTGGAGTAATGTTTGGAAATCCTGAAGTGACCACTGGCGGAAACGCTCTCAAGTTCTACTCTTCGGTAAGGATGGATATACGCAGAAAAGAACAAATTAAAGACGCTGATAATGTTATCGGCAACCATGTCCGCGTGAAAGTGGTAAAAAACAAAGTTGCGCCGCCTTTTCGATCGGCAGAGTTTGATATAATGTATAATGAAGGCATATCAAAATATGGTGATATTCTGGACCTGGCGGTAAAGGAAGATTTAATCAAAAAAAGTGGTGCTTGGTATGAGTACAAGGATAAGAAAATCGGCCAGGGGCGTGAGGCAACCAAACAATTCTTGAAAGATAATGCAAAGAGTACAGGTGAACTGGAAAAAGCAATACGAGATAAATACTTTTCTCAAAAAAAGTAGGATTTCTTCTGCCTGGGCGTCCATAGCATAGCAAGAGCGGAAATCTCTTCCAAGATCCCGCATCAAGTGCGGGACGACAGAGAAGGGGGTTATCATTCTGGCTCCTCTTCGTCCTTCTGACTCCTCCCCCGTCATTCTGGCTTGACCAAAATCTAAGCAATAATATATCAACCAGCCTCAGGTCATTCTGGCTTGCCCGGAATCTAAAAAACATGAACAAACAATTTTTTACTTATATCATGGCAAATGAAAGGCCCACTCTTTACACAGGAATGACCAATAACCTGGTAAAACGAGTTTATCAGCATAAAAACGGGCTGGCAAAAGGATTCACGAGAAAGTATCATATCCACAAACTGGTTTACTTTGAATCATTTAAGACGCCACTTGAAGCTATTATTCGAGAAAAGCAAATTAAGAATATGAATAGAGCAGATAAAATAACATTAATTCAAACAAAAAATCCTATTTTCAATGACTTGTATAATGAAATAATATAAAAAAATGATTCTGGTCAAGCCAGAATGACCTGGAGCTGGTTCTGGTCCTCCTGCACTGAAGTTTTGGAGCGGGCAGTCAAACCAGAATGACACAGAGAATATATGCTCTCAAAGCCGTCATTCTGGGGACTGGAAGAACTCCAGAATCTAAATTAAAATAAAGAAACTTAATATCTAAATAGATTCTGGTCAAGCCAGAATGACGATTCGTAAATTAGTATGATTAGTAATTGGTAACATAAATTAGTAATTAGTAAATATGAAGATAACAAAAATAGAAAAACAATCCCTTCTTCTGTCATTCCCGACTCCGATCGGGAATCTAAAACAAAAAGCAACATTAGTAATAGGTAAGGAGGATTCTGGTCAAGCCAGAATGACGATTCGTAAATTAGTATGATTAGTAATTGGTA
>CAZTWZ010000049.1:0-5331 GCA_964617835.1 uncultured Candidatus Saccharibacteria bacterium
AAAAAACCGCTTAAAATAAATATTGTTTGTTTTGATTTTGAATTATCATCTTCCATTTCTTCCTCCTTAATCATCTAATTTATTAGTTGCTTCTCCGCTGGTATTCTGTTCTGAAATATCACTATTACTTTTTGTCTTACTATTCTGATCGCCATTTTCACTGCTTTCCGACTCGGAAGATTCTTCTTTCTCCGGCATCTCAGAGACTTCGTCCGCTTCTTTCGCTTCTACCTCTTCTGCATCTTCCTGAGCTTCTTTCACTTCATTTTTTTCGGCCTCTTTTTGTTCCTGCTGAGCAATGGAATCATTTTTTGTTGAGTCTATACCCTTTTTAACATCTCTTCCAAAGTCAGTTGTCGGATTTTTTATATTAGTTCCTTGCGCATTAACAAGCATGATACATCCCGCTGAAAGCAAGATGCTTGTCAAAACTACAAACAATGCTTTAATTTTCATATATTTCTTTCCTTTAATAGTTATTTAATACCTTCAATAATATTATTTTACAGATTAAGTCTTACTAATACAACTATCATCTTATTTCTTATCCACTCTTATCGCCTGATCGGGGCAGTTTATCTCACATATGCTACAGGCAATGCACTTGCCAATATCGCACTTTACAGTTGGCAAACCATAATAACTGGTTCTTTTGTTATCAACTGAAAGACATTTTTGGGGGCATTTCTCTATACATAGTTTACACCCCTTACAAAGCTCGCTAAAATTAGTCCATTCCTTTTTACTGTCAGAGAATGTTTTTCCATTGTAGTCCCTCATACTTTTACCTCTTCCTTACTTTCAATACCTGACATTCCTATCTCAAGCGCTTTTGCATTTAGGTGTTTAAGCTCAGGTCTTTTTTCATATTTAGGGGAAAGCATCTCATCTATCACCTTATGGAGGTTCTCCGCACTAATGCCCCCTACCAAGTCTGCGACATATCCAAGTACTATCATATTAAATACTTTTGGAATCAGCTTTTCACTAGCTATATCATATGCCTCTATGGCTATTGTTTTATTTGCAATATCTTTGAGCTTTTCTTCTGGAACAAGCGCTTTGTCATAAACGATTAATGTGTCTTTCATGATGTATTCTTTAATTCTCGGTACAGCGCGCTCAGCTAAAATCACGAGAATATCAGCGTATTGAAACTTAGGAAAACCTATTTCCTGATTTGACACCTGAGAAAATCCAAGAGATACGCCACCCCTTTGCTCTACACCGTAGTTCGGAACATAAGATATTTTCATTTTTGATAAGTGAGCTGCTTTTACCAACGACTTAGATAAAAGCTGTATGCCTTGTCCACCTTCACCTGATACTAATATGCGATGTATTTCTCTCATATCCCTCCTGTCATTCCGGACTTGATCCGGAATCTATATCAATGAATTCTGGATTCTGAATCGAGTTCAGAATGACAAAAACATTTTCCATTTTATTTTTTATATCTAACATTACGTTTTTATTTCTCCTACAGGAAAGGCCTTTTTCATCTCTTCCATGAATTTAACTGTAGCCCTGGCATCAGTTTTCCAGTTCACGGGACAATACGACAAAATCTCAACAAATGAAAAGCCTTTACCGTCTATCTGGTTTTGTATGGCATTTTTCATGTACGCTTTGGCTTGAGCGGGGTTAGAAACAGCAGCTCTTGCAATATATGCCCCTTCATGCGCCTCGCGTGCCAGAAGTTCAGGCCCCATAAAGGGTTTATCATGAGTGAAAACACCTTCAGGCGACGAACTTGTTACTTCGTGTGGTAATGTTGTCGGCGCCATTTGTCCGCCAGTCATAGAAAATACGGTATTGTTAACTAAAATCACGGTGATATTATCATTCCTATAGCAAGCATGCATGAGATTCTGAAGCCCTATAGCATAACCTCCGCCATCACCCATGTAAGCTAGGATTATGGCATCAGGATTGGCTAGTTTCTGTCCAACCGCAGCAGCTGTGGTCCGTCCGTGATGCGTCTGGAAGGTATCTATATCAAAGAAGTCCCAAGCTAGTAGTGAACACCCTATATCTATAGTGAAAACAGCTTTCTTTTCTAGTTCCATTTCAGACATAAGCTGTCCGAGTTCTTTTAGAATAATGGAGTGTCCGCAACCGGGACAAAAGTTTGATGGCTTTGATGACTCCTTTATACAGTTTGCAAATCTTGGCTGCTTCACAATGATAATCTCCCAATTTTTACTTTCAATCTAGATTGAGGATAATAATCATGGAAAATCTTAACTGCCTTAACCATGGATAGTCTCCTTCACCTTCGCTTCAATTTCCTCAGGCATTATCCCCATTGCCGGCTTATATAAGCGGTGAATCTCGGCTTCACTCACTCCATATAGTATTTCTCTGACAATTCTGCCGAACTGCCCGTTTGCTGACTCTAAGATTAATATTTTATCTACCCCTTGAGCAGCTTCCTGAAGCTCTTTATCAGGAAAGGGCCTAAGAGTAATGGGTCTGAAAAGCTTTACGTGAATATCTTCCTTGCCTAATTCTTCCAAGGCAGTTTTAGCCGAGTTTGCAACTGCGCCCCAAGCACATACCAAGATACTGGACTTGTCATCACCCACTATCTCTGACTCTGCTACATCTTTTGCCATTTCCTGAAAATCCTTAAAGTCTTTTACAAGAACACTGTTAAGCTCCTTTTCTTGAGAAAAACAATTTCTAATGTTATTTGGCTGCTTATCTGGATTCAAAAAATATGATTCCGTAGATACCAAATCTGATTTTTTAGGTTGCCAAAGATTAACCTCCCCAAATGTCTTGGCAATATATCCATCGGAAAGAATAAATGTCGGAAATCGATATTTCCAAGCAGTGTTGAATGCTTTAATGGTTAAATCGTATAGTTCTTGCAGATTATCGGGCGCATATACTATTCTTAGACCTTCCCCATTACCACCCATGCGAGCCAAGTTTAGCTCTTGCTGAGAATAAATCACTGTTCCCGTTGAAGGACCTCCTCGCTGGCCAATATATGCTACCGTTGGCATTCTCATCGCCTCTGCCATAGAAAGCGGGTCCTGCATAAGAACATGGCCAATCCCTGATGTTGCCGTCCATGCCTTTCTGCCCATAGAGATACCGCCCAACATGACAAATCCGGCTGCCGGTTCATCCTCTGTCTGCAAAAATACTAAGCTCTTGTCATTTTTAGCTGCATTTGACCAACCAGTGAGAATCTCAGTAGTCGGAGTTATGGGATAACCTGAAAACATGTCGGCACCAGCTGTCAAAGCAGCACGCACCACCACATCATTGCCAGTCATTAAAGCTATATTTTTAATTTGAGTCGTCAAAACCCCTCCTTTTAATAAAACTAGTTTAGCACAGGCAAGAACTACAAGTCCAAGATAATCTTTGCGTCAACTGCCACACATTTTTTGTCAGTTACCTTTAGCGGATTTATATCTATCTCTTTTATTTCGGGAAAATCCAGCATTAGCTGGGATAGCCCGGCAATGGCATCTGCAATCTTGTTTTTGTCTGCTTCGGGCAAGCCCCGATAACCCTCCAGTACCTTCTTTGACTTAATCTCGTCAATCATTTTGAGCGCTTGCGTGTGAGTAACTGGCGCTATTCTATATGAAAAGTCCTCAAGCGCCTCTACAAAAATACCGCCCATACCAAAGATGATGAGGGGCCCAAAGTTGGCGTCTTTCTTCGCCCCCAAAAATATCTCGACTCCGCTTTCTTCCATCTTATAGATATTAATTTTGTCTGCCGTCTCGTAAGGTCCTGCCTTCTTTACTTCTTTAAGTATAGAATAGTATGCCTTTTGCAGACCTCCTTCACTTCTTATGCCAACTCTGACACCGCCAATATCTGTTTTGTGCAAGACACCCTCTGTGCTGGTTTTCACAACTAACGGATAACCGATTTTTTCAGCTTCTTCCTTCAAGTTGCCCGGTCCAATATCATATGCCCTGTCTACTGTTTCTATATTATAAGCATCCAGAATATCAAAGGCACTTTTTTCACCGTCTATAATGGTCTTCTGCCTCCTCGCCAGAACAGGCCTCACTATGCTCTCCGCCTTCTCTTTATTGTAATTACCTGAGCTGCTTTTTTTTGAACTCGTTTGCAAGCGTCTTTTAAAATAATGATATTCATGCAGTGCTTCCAGAGACTTTACCGCTCTTTCGGGAAAATCATAAGAAGGTATTTCTTTCTCTTCCAATATTTCTCTGCCAGCCTCTACCTTCTTACCCCCCATAAAGCAAGCTACCAGAGGTTTTCCGTATTTCTTCATTTTGGCAATGACCCTTGCCGTCTTTTCTATTTCTGTCATGACCTGTGGGGTAAGAACAACTACGACTGAGTCAACATTTTCATCTTTTAAAACCTCATCAAGAGCCGCTTCATATCTATTTGCCTGCCCATCACCAATAACATCTATGGGATTATGAACGCTTGCTTCCGGCGGTAACTTTTCCTCTAAAACTTTTTTTGTTTTGTCATCTAGCTTGGCTAGTTTTAGCTTGCCCTTACTGATAATATCTGCGAGCATCACCGCCGGTCCGCCGGCATTTGAAATTACCGCTACTTTCTTGCCGCTTATTTCTGGTGAAAACGCAAATATCTTGGAGTAGTCAAAAAGATCTTCTATGCTTTCAGCTCTTATTATCCCGCTATCTCTAAATGCGGCACTAGCTACAAGATCCGAACCGGCAATACTCCCGGTGTGAGATGATATGCTTTTAGTTCCTTGTGTGGTTCTGCCTGATTTTACCATTACAAAGGGTTTTTTCTTTGATACTTCCTTAGCTATAGACATAAACTTTATACCATCATCAATGCTTTCCAGGTATCCCAGAACAATCCCTGTTTTCTTATCTTCCGAGAGAAAACGCAGGATATCATTTTCGTCAACATCCAGCTTGTTTCCAAGAGAGATAAACCTGGAAAAACCAAGTTCATGTTCGTTTGCCCAGTCCAGGATAGCAGTACAGATAGCTCCCGACTGGGAAAAAAAAGATATATCCATCTTATCCGGCATGCTCTCTGCAAAAGAAGCATTCATTTTGGACCAAGAGTCAAGTATTCCCAGGCAGTTTGGGCCTAAAACCCTGATACCGTATTGGTGAGATACTTTTTTAATCTGCTCTTCAAGCCTTTTACCCTTTATCCCTATTTCAGAAAAACCGGCAGATATTATAATGGCTGATGAGATGCCCTTCCTGCCACAATCCTTTATTATTTCAGGAACGATAGAAGCAGGTACTGCTACAACTGCCAAATCCACTTCTTCGGGAATGTCGTTCACATTTTCATATAATATATGAGTGCCAATCTTACCGCCCTTTATGT
>CAZTWZ010000050.1:0-5301 GCA_964617835.1 uncultured Candidatus Saccharibacteria bacterium
AGACTATGAAAACTCTGATGATGAAGGAATGCGAAATTTTGATTATCCGTCGGACTATGGCGATGATGACTGGCAAGGTTTACGTGGAATGTCTTCAGAAGATTATGAAGAATATGATCAAAAAAAAATTGATGCCAGCAATAGCTCCGGCATGGGTGGTAGGTACGATGAGATCCGAAGCCCCAAAAAGGGAAAGCGTAGCCTAAAAGAACGAGTAGAAAGCGCAGACGAACTTCAACAAGAGTTAAAAACATTGATTGTTGAAGCTGATGATATATTTGATTTACTACTGGCCGGGAAAACAAAATTTAATAGGAAGCTTTTGAAAGAAGGCCGCAGTCTTTTGCGTAAATGTTATCGTGCGGTATCCGATGCGACAAGCTCTTCACTTGGTGATGGAAATAATATGTGGTGGAGAAAAGAATAATGGATTTTTCGAGCGATAGATGGAAAAAACTTGCTGGCATTTCTCTTAAAGAAAGCCGAGCAATGGGTAGTGATGATAGCGTAGATGGCGCCTATACAGAAGTTTCTCCGTTGCAGCCTATGGGCCAAGACCCTCGACAACTAAGAGAAGACGGCGAAGAAAGATACCCAGAAACAGCTAGTGAATATGCAGATGAGTTAAATGCAGAACACGGAGGAATATCAAAGCTAGTTAGCGACCCAGAACATTGGGATAAAATAGGAGTTCGAACCGGCGAAGATTTAGCAAGATATTTAGCAACAGAATCCTATAGCGATACGTACAAGGATGCATATGGGGTAAGGCCAAGTTTGTCACGGCTTGAACACATGTCAATATCTCAAATAGAAAAAATGGCGTCTGACGCCTATAAAGACTATATGGATGCGGCAGATAACCATATACATGGTTTTCATAATATAGAAGATTATTATAATAGTGGCAAAGATAACATGGAAGAATATCCAGTAGATTTTGAGGCTGGAGATCCGGAGCCCAAAAAATATTCTAAATATGAAGATGGCATGGATAAGAAAAATTATGGAAGGTCTTTTTAAAAAGACCTAAACCCTCGGCCTCCTATAATAATAGGAGATTTTTTAATATCTTTTATTTGTGGTGTGTCCCCGAAGTCACTAGTTTCTTCTTCTTCGGGGTTTGTTAAAAAACCTGTGCAGCAATCAAACATCCTTTTGCAACTGCGTGCAGGGGATCGGCTGCATGTCTAACTTTGCTAATTACAAGTGGAAAATCGTTTTCTTGTAATTTCTGTTCAAAAGCGAGAACAAAGCCTTCTGCTTTTGAAGTTCCACCAGCTATAACAATTGGTAATGGATTTGTAAACTTTGGTAAGCTTTTATGTCCATCTAGATGGGCACATAATTGTTTGACGGTGTAGTCTACCAGACGAACATAATATGAAGACACCGCCGCAAGAACTGGATTTTCATTTGGTTCACCGACCGTAAATATTCCACCTTCTTTTTCTGTTTGAACAACGGAATCCGTTTCTCCAGATGCCACGGCTGCCATTCTGTCAATCCAATCTCCGGAATTATGAACAACCCCTCCTGGATTACTAAAACAATGTGTTTCATTTTCCATTTGTAAATCATAAACACAATCGTTGTATTCAATTGGCCTTATAGATGTGACTTCTCTTTCTAAAAAATCCATTTTCGTTATTGGAAGATTTGTGTTACCTTTTTGTGTAAAAAGATATTCTAAAATATGGTTGTCACGTAAAGACCCAATTCCTACTCTATAAATTTCCTTTGTTCCGATAATTTGCTCTCCTTTTGAATTAACTCCGCCTGTACGTGGAGGTCGCACTGTAAATTCTGAATTAATTCCGAAACGTGCAAGAAGGTTTTGAAGCAACAGAGACACGGAAGAGGAGGTATTCTCAAAATTAAACCTTGACCCGTGTTTCCAGCCATCAGTAGCAAGCAAGCCTTCAATAATGCCTAGAGCCATTTGATGTGGAATTTTATTGGCTTGAATAGATAGCTTTTTTGTAGTTTTATCTTCATTATAACAGTGTTTTATAAGAAATTTAGCTAAGTGTTTAGAATTTGTATGTACGATATTGCAATTATCTTTTCGCTGTTCAATCCTAGAGTTTTTGTTAAATAATGAATGCACTGCCTCAATATAGACTTCCATATTTTCTTTAACGTCATGTTTATTTGAATTAAATGAGCATGACACTCTGCCGTCATGTTTGTTATTTTTTGTAATCCAAGCTGTACCATCGCCGAGAAAATAACCTAAAAACAAACCAAATTTTCTAGATTTTGGAGCAAAATATGATTTATTATTTTTTCTATAAAGATACATAGAACGTGATTTAATTGATTTAGATGTAGGTTTAATAATTGGCAAACCCATTTTGTCACCAGCTTTAATGTCTTGTGCCTCTACCCAACCCCAATTAACTTCATTTTTTCTTTTAATCCAAACCCTATGGTTATCAGTCATGTCAATATTTTTAGTGTAATTTTTAACTTTAATACTCAATAGAGATTTTACATGTCCGCTATTTACCTTTTTAAGAACTGTAGAACAATTACCACGATTATCAATACATACATCTCCAGCTTCAACATGTTCGATTGGTAAAAGTCCTTTATCAGTTGATACGAGATAATCTTTGGATAAGCATTTTGTCGTTGAGAATTTTAGTATGGGCTCGCCATTTAACATTACACAACAATTTACCATTCCTGCGCCGTAGGATAGAGCAACTCCAGTGTAATCCTCATTTTCTAATTCAGCATAACACAACGCCTCGGCTTCGTTGATAGCTTTCGCATCATATCCTTGTTCAGATAGAATTTTAGTAACAACATCTTCATGATATCCAACGTCAAATTCATCATCTTCCTGGTCGATTGGTTGCGCAGGCACGCAAAACACAAGTTTTTCATTTTTCTTTTTAGCTTTTCCGACAACCTCTTTCAGGATATAAGATAAAACCTTCCTTGCATCTTTTTCTTTCGCAGAAACTACGCCTCTATACATCGGCCGCTTGGCGCTGTCGTTTCTTTCTACTGCCTTTTCCAAAGCATCGCTTCCAAGTATTACAAAGGAGCCGTTGTCTTCATCTTTAACAAACACTTTTCCTTTCAACCCTTTCTCAATCATCTTAGTTGCGATGGGGGTAGTAGGTTTTATCACATAAAATGCATCACGAAAATCTTTATATACAACATTTCCGTCTTTATTTTCGCTAGAGAGCACTATAAATGATGTGCCGCAATCAAGTCCCTTCATAAATTTCTCCTATCAATACTATTTGTATTTATCTATTGGATAGAGTAAACAATTATTAAGCAAATGTCTTTATTTGCCCTTCAATTTTTTGAGCTTTGTTACGGCGTCAATGACGCCGCCCTCAGAAATAGTTTCTTTTCCAATCTTTTCATAATTTTTTAAAAAAGAAGAGGTGCTTACATCTGTTACAAACTTTTTTTCATCTATTTTAATAGATTTTATTCGATTTGCTTTGTTGCTTTTTCTTTGAAAAACGTCTCCAAAACTTTCCTTTTCGTTTTGAAATATCTTGGAATATAAAAAATTAGTTCTTCCAAGAGAATATCCTGCCACAAATAAGAGAACACCGATTGCTATTTCTATTAACATGTTTTATACTATTGGCATATATCACTTTTGGACAAAATAACCTGTTTTGTTCTGTATGAAAACTATATTTATTGTCATGCCTCACAAAGACGCAATGCATTATACAATGGAACAGCTTGTTAAAGCTCTAGCAGCAGAGACAATGAGTGAGTTGTCTTTTGATGACGCTGAAGTTTATCAAGAAGATTATTATGAGATAAACCAACCTTCCGGCATGTGGGAAAATATTGCAAAAGCTTTACTGGAAGAAATAGAATATGCTTATTCTGGTAGTGAGGTTAGGCCATATGGTCGAGTAGCTGATGAGTGCATGGAAAACCTGTCTGCTCTTGTACAACCTTATTCTACATACCCGGCAGCCCCGAAATTATTGTCAGCGCTAGAAAATATTGCTTCTGCCAAATCCGATCCTAGGGCTTACACATCTTTGGTTGTACGAGCAATGGACAGTGACATTGCCGATAATTGGTTTAGGGATGGCAGGCAGTATAGATAAACGCTAAAATAACCCCCTGTAGCGGGCACAGCCGCCCTAAACAACGCACCTGCTGTATAAAACGGTCTCTGCTATGGGAATTATTATAAAGACCTTTACAGAATATTCTATAATAGAGAAGAAATATGATTGATAGAAATAAAACCCAAACTGACGAATTCAAAAAAGCAAATTCAAAAACGGTAACCGTCGCCGGAAAGAAAAAACTTTTGTTAATGGATGATGAACAAGAGAATAGCGAAATCGGCGAGCTTGATTTACAAGAAATAATTGAAACCTTAGTAGCGGAAGCGATGGGTGGCAATATAGAAGAGTGTGATTATGAGGAAAAGGAGGGCAAAAGTAGAAGTCTGTATGAAGGGTATATAGACGAGGCGGATTTTCCAGAGGGTTTTGATATACAAGAGTTTAAACATCTTTCCAGTTTCAAGAAAAGAGTAGCTTACGCAAAAAGTCATTTAGAACGAATTGCTGCGGGTTCTGGACGGGTGGTATTTGTTGCGGACCCTGATACTGTTGTCAAAATTGCACTCAATAAAAAAGGCCAAGCCCAAAATGAAGTAGAGGACGATATTAGCAATATGGGATATGATATCGTTGCAAAAGTAAAAGATGCAGATAGTGATGGATATTTATATCTAGAAGTTGAACGTGCACAAAAGGCTAAAAAAAGTGATTGGAAAAATATAACTGGATGGAGTTTTGGCGACTGGATGGCAGTGTTTTCGAATTATATGAATGAAAGTCGTGGTCGACGTGGCGCAGCTCGGGAGCTGGTGCCTGACGATTATGAAGATATCGAAGAAACAAATTTGTTCAGTGAAATTATTGTACTGATTGCAGATTATGATTTGCCAGTAGGTGATTTTTTCAAAATTTCTTCGTGGGGCATCGTAAATAGAGACGACGGAGACAAGCTAGTGCTGGTAGACTATGGGCTAAGCAAAAATGTTTTACAGAACTATTATCAGTAATCTACAGTCCAGTGTCTTTTTTGAAAGCAGAAAGAATATTTGGAAGAAAGTTTTTGTACTTAAATTTATCGCCTTGTAAGGCACCACGGAGTTTCTCATAAGAATTTATGTCTTGCCAGGAAGTCCCATTCCCAAAAAATGTTTTTGCCATTTCGTTTGGATCAACAGTTACTAGGTAATCTTCTATTTTGACTTTTTGTACTTTTCTTTGCCGGCCAGTT